>JBCDFI010000262.1:0-7281 GCA_039178155.1 Cyanobacteria bacterium P01_H01_bin.105 | reverse complement strand
GTTTGCTACGATGTGCGCTTTCCTGAGCTTTATCGCCATTTGTCTCAGTTAGGGGCAGAAGTGATTACCGTGCCAGCAGCGTTTACCGCCTACACAGGCAAAGATCACTGGCAAGTACTCCTCCAGGCACGGGCTATCGAAAACACCTGCTACATGATTGCGCCTGCTCAGACCGGATTTCACAACAGCATTCGCCAGTCCCATGGCCATGCCATGATTGTCGATCCCTGGGGTATCGTACTGGCGGATGCCGGTCAGGATGTCGGTATGGCTATTGCCGAAATCACCCCATCACGGCTAGGACAAGTTCGTCGCCAAATGCCCTCACTAAACCATCGAGTGTTTGCTTAAGCACTAAGGACTACTACTTACAAAAATATAAATTTTTCTTTTAAGAAAGCGATAAACCGGCTCGTAATGAGCTAATGCCATCGAGCTAACTCATGTAGAGTAAACAGGATAAGTAAGTTTTTACAATTCGTATGATCGATATAACCGGTGTGCTGTCAGGCATAGAAAGCAATACGCTTCTACTAGCCGAGGTCAACGAAGCTGAGCTAGGACCATTTATCTTGGCCAGTGTATTGCTTAGCCTAATTGTAATTTACTTAGCTGCAAAGCTCGGTGGTGAGCTTTGTGCGCGAGTTAATTTGCCCTCTGTTTTAGGTGAGCTGGTAGGTGGCGTGATTGTAGGCGTCTCAGCCCTTAACTTGATTGTTTTCCCCGAAGGAGCCGAACCAGTCCATTCAGTGCTGATGGATTTTGTGCAGCTCACTGCCAATTTAGATGCAGATGCGCTGCTGGCCGTATTTAAAGGTCAGAGTGAGGTCATTTCGATTCTGGCTGAAATTGGTGTCATCATCCTGCTATTTGAAATTGGCTTAGAGTCCGACCTCAAGGAACTGATTCGAGTTGGGCCGCAGGCTGCAGTTGTGGCGATTGTAGGTGTCGTTGTCCCCTTTGTGGCAGGCACAGCCGGGTTGATTGCCTTTTTTAATGTGGCAACAATTCCAGCGGTGTTTGCTGGTGCCGCATTAACGGCAACAAGTATCGGGATCACCGCTAAGGTTTTAGCCGAGCTGCAAACCCTGAGTTCTCGCGAAGGTCAGATTATCATTGGTGCGGCGGTGTTAGATGATGTGCTTGGCATCATTGTCCTAGCAGTTGTAGCTAGCCTTGCTAAGACAGGCGAAATCGAAATTACCAACGTTATTTTTCTGATTATTGGTGCAGCTGTCTTTTTAGTCGGTTCAATTTTGCTGGGGCGATTACTCAGTCCGCTGTTTGTCAGCCTTGTGGATAATATGCAGACTCGTGGCCAGGTACTGATTAGCTCCTTGGTGTTTGCATTTGTGCTGTCCTACATTGCTGCTGCAATTCAGTTAGAGGCTATTCTAGGGGCGTTTGCTGCTGGTCTGATTTTGGCTGAGACCACTAAACGTAAGGAATTAGAAGAACAAATCAGTCCCATTGCTGACATGCTGGTGCCGGTCTTTTTTGTCACTGTTGGTGCCCATACAGATATCAGCGTACTGAATCCGCTGAATCCAGATAATCGAGAGGGACTGGTCATTGCCTCATTTTTGGTCGTTGTTGCCATCATTGGTAAAGTCATCACCGGATTTACCGTCTTTGGCCAGGATGGAATCAACCGTCTTGCTATTGGTGTAGGGATGATTCCTCGTGGAGAGGTAGGTCTCGTTTTTGCCGGAGTGGGTGCCGCTAGCGGCGTTCTCTCAGAGTCCCTGGATGCGGCCATTATCGTCATGGTTATTTTCACCACATTTGTGGCTCCACCACTGCTGCGTATCGTCTTTGATAACGACGATGATGATTCAGACCTAACCGCCCCAGAAACTCCTCAGGAAATGGCTGAAGTAGCTGCAGAATAAGCTGTCTTACTGACGTCTTACGACCATATTTGAGCAAATATAGTGCAAGGTCCTAGCCGTTAGCCCTCCATAGCTAACGGCTAGCGATATATGGGCCCAATATCAGTTAGCAATTTGCCCATCATTAACGAGTGCTGCTAGGGAATTTGAGGTATTACCCTTGGTACTTACGAGCAAACCACACGCCTTTTCATTAGCGAAGTAATCTCAGTTGCGAACCATATCTGCTCGCCCTGGCTCAGCAAAAGTTGAGACAATCTCTTATTTGTGTCAGGTAGCGGCAAAAATCATCTGTAAAAAGGAGTGGCATTTAGGTATCATGCGACCCAATCAGAGGTTATGACAAGCCACCCTATCACCTCTAAAAGGAGATACCGATTGAGTCTATAGCCATTTGAATAAGCAAAATGAGCACCCATATTCGAAGTTACGTCTTCTTGCTTAAAAGTTTTGTGTGAAACTAAAATCTAGCGCAAACCCGACTAAACTCTAATCAGCGTAAAATCTTTAATTTAGTAAGCGTCTTTCCCATGGCAAAATTCCTGCAAATGCCCATCCAGAACGACAAAATTGGTGTTTTTGACAGTGGTGTTGGAGGATTAACGGTATTACGGGAGATTATGGCGCATCTCCCTGCAGAGTCTTTGATTTACTTTGGCGATACCGCTCGTGTTCCCTATGGCAATCGTTCTCAGCCAGAGCTTTTGAGATTTGTTCGGGAAATTATTACGTGGATGCAGGGCCAGGGCGTCAAGATGGTGGTGATGGCCTGCAATACTAGTTCAGCCCTGGCATTAGAAATCGTCAGAGCAGAGTTTGATATTCCTATTCTAGGAATTATTTTGCCAGGAGCACGGGCTGCTGCTAAAGCCGGTCGGCGCATTGGTGTGATTTCAACGGTAGCAACGGCCCAGAGCAATGCTTATAAGCAGGCAATTTTAGAAGCTGCGCCCACATCCCAGGTGTGGCAAGTGGGCTGCCCTGATTTTGTACCTTTGATTGAGAAAAGCCGAATTAATGATCCCTACACTCGAGCAGTGGCAACGGATTATTTAAAGCCGCTGATGGCAGCTAATATTGACACGCTGGTCTATGGCTGCACCCACTATCCACACCTGGCCCCATTGATGGATCAGATTTTGCCACCGTCGATTACGGTGATTAACCCGGCTAGTTTTTTGGTGACGGCCATGGCTAGGGAGCTGGACTTATTGGGATTACGTAGTAGCCACTCAACGCCACAAATTGATTTTTATGTAAGTGGCGATCCGGCTAAGTTCGCAGAGGTTTCTAGCCAGTGGTTGGGCTTTACTCCCAAGGTACAACCGGTAAGCCTAGCCGTATTAGAAGGACGCGCGATCGCACAGTCGGTTTAATCTACCGCTCCTCAATACGATTTTAGGCACAAACTCTATGGCAAACGATGCCAAGTGTATTTCATATTCCCTGGCATCGTTGCTGCTATTTAGTTTCTCCAATTAGGCGAGTTAGCCAGCCAGCACGGCCAGCACCTTGTCATGGATTTCACCATTACTGACCACAACACCTTGGGTATCCACAAAGCGTGGCTCTTTGGAAAAATCGAGGGACTTACCATTCATATCGGTGACTCTACCGCCCGCTTCTTCAATCACCAATACGCCCGCTGCATGATCCCAAATCTTTTCACGGTAGTTGGGATACTTAGGGGAGGGCAATCGTAAATAAAGTACAGCATTACCAGAGGCCACCGCACCGTACTTTGCCTGACTGTCCATACGAATCGCTTCAGTCGTGATACCTGCTGCTTGGGCAATGCGAGCATGGAGGTCTTTATCGCTGTGGGCCACACTTTCGACAAAGCGAAAGTTTTCAGTATCCGAAGAGGAGGTAACAGAAATTCTCTCGGGGTTACTGCCATCCATATCCATCATCATGGTCCCCTCCCCTCGGATGGCCACAAACAAAATACCGGAACGATTGCCCAGCTTTAGGGCCGGACATCCCAAAACACCAACTTTGATATCGCCCGCTTCGATCATTGCTAAAGCGACCGCATACTGGTCACCCCGTAAAAATCCTTTGGTGCCATCAATGGGGTCTAGGGTCCAGTAGCGGGGGCTGACGTCGCCATTACCTTGATCAATCCAGTCAGGAATCTGCTCATCGGTAGCCTCAGGCATGACAGATTTTACATAACTGGTAACCTGAGCCAGTCGAGCTGCCATCTCCGGTGTTCTGAGATCGTCAGCATCTTCTTCGCCAACGATAGGATCGCTCGGGAAAGACTCTTTGATCATTTTGCAAACAATTGCCTGGGCACCAAAGTCAGCTACGGTTACCGGACTTTTATCCGATTTTTCGATGGCTTCAGGGACCATCTCAGCCCGTACTTTTTCACACACAGTCGCTGCTGCCTGGACAGCTGCGATCGCAATTTCCTTTTCCTTCTCGTAAGCCATAGTAATAACGATAAAGATTTAAAGAATAGATAAGACAAGTCCCCATACAGTCTACCGAACATAATCAGCAATCCAGGCACGGGTACCAAAATACTGACAGCTAAAGCTAGCTACTCGACCGGCTTCTGCTAACGCTGCTGAGAAGTTGCCGGTCCATACATGGCAAAATGCCCCATGGAAAATATCCCCTGCCCCGAGGGTATCAACGACCGTCGTAGCCAGTGTCGGCAGCTCGCTCATCTGACCTTGATCACTGACCAAAATTGGTCGCTCACCCTGGGTAATCGCCACATACGGTATCCCTAAACCCTGTAAATAGGCCAACGCAGCTTGTCCGTTTGGCGGTTGAAAATTTGCAGAAGCGATGACTACCGTAGCTAGCGATAGCACTGGCTCAAACCCTGGCTTCCAACTGCCTGCATCTACCACTACCGGAATTCCTAATGGCTTTGCCGCTTGGGCAATCTGCTGTCCCAACGCCATTTGATGACCATCTATCAGCACCACGTCAATGTTCTCCAAATCTACAGGCTGTTGCTCTACCTGCAATCCCACTGCATTGCGCGAGATCACTGCCCGTTCTCCCGACTCTGTAGACACAACTATTGAAGAGAGAGGCGGTGGCGGCTGTCGCTGAGGGGTTAGATCCTCAAGGTTCACCCCCACTTGAGCCAGATCGTCCCGTAGGAGTGTGGTGACTGGATGCTGCCCAACCGCTGCCATCACGGTTGCTGTGCCGCCCAAGGCAGAGAACGCAACTGCTGCATTCGTGGCCGGACCACCGGCTGCCATCATGGCCATCTGAGCCACTAGCTTCTCATTCGCCTGGGGCGGTCGCTGTGCCTGGTAGATGCAGTCTAGGGTCATAAGGCCCACAAATAGTCCGTGCATGGGAAAAATTTTTGAGCGTTGAACTTTGAGAATTTGAAATTAACCGGTGTCAGTGGATTTTTACCACTTAAACTCAAAACGAAGCCCTTAGATACCAGAATTTGTCCTTGTCCGATTTCTCACAAACTACGATGTCTGGAAGTCTGTACCTGGTTGCCACTCCTATTGGTAACCTGGAGGACATCACGTTCCGAGCTATCCGTATCCTTAAAGAGGCAGATCTAATCGCAGCAGAAGATACGCGCCACACTGGAAAACTGCTGCACCATTTTCAGATTGCAACACCCCAGATTAGCTACCACGAGCACAATGCCCAGACGCGCATTCCTCAGCTTGTTAAAAAACTGCAGGCAGGACAGACGATTGCCCTGGTTAGCGATGCTGGTATGCCGGGGATTTCTGATCCGGGCTACGAGCTGGTGTGTGCCTGTGCTGAAGCAGACATTGTTGTCAGCCCGATTCCGGGGCCTGCAGCGGTAGTGAGTGCGATCGCAGCCTCCGCCCTACCCTCAGATCGCTTTACATTTGAAGGATTTTTGCCAGTCAAAGGTAAGACTCGGACTGAGCGGCTATCTCAGTTAGCGACAGAACTCCGCACCATGGTGCTTTATGAAAGCCCCCATCGATTGCTCAAAACCTTGGCTGATGTGCAAACACATCTGGGCGGCGAGCGCCGCGTAACCGTAGCACGGGAATTGACCAAACGCTATGAGGAATTTTGGCGCGGCACGGTCGATGAAGCCATTGAGCACTTTACCCACACCGAGCCGAGGGGAGAGTTTACGGTTGCGATCGCAGGCCACTCAGCTACTGCCAAAACCATCTCCAAAGCCGAGCTACTTGATCAGTTAAAAACGCTGATCTCCCAGGGACTCTCTCCGTCTAAAGCCAGCCGTCAGCTCGCCCAAGACACAGGTCTGTCCAAACGAGAGATCTACCAGCTCAGTTTGACCATTAAACAAGACGAATAAGCATTATCACTCCGGTAGGGAAAACCAATCTTCCCAGCTTAAATCACGTCCCGGAAATCCAACAGATTCAAATGGCCATGCATCGGTTAGCCATTGTTTTACCTCAACAAATAGGCGATCTTCTAACCCGCTGGCTAGCTCACTCTGTCTTACCCATAGCAGTGCATAGGCATCATAGCCCTGACGCCCTGACGGATAAAAATATACACAGCCCAAACAGCACGATTCATCCAAACTCATCATGGTGTAAGCAAAGGACGTGCGCCGCTGAAACTCTTTTTGGTGCCAGCCTAGATCGATCAAATCCTGCTCCAGGGTAAGACCATCGGGCCAGGTACTAGGCGGTGGAAAAATACCTTTAAGATGTTCAGCACTGGTGATGACCGCGTCAAAGTCTTTTACTACATCATTCACCGTTAGCATCCGTAGCCGATACTCATCAGTTTCAAAGACCGCTGGCACAGTAAACTCTGATGGAACAAAGGAAAAAGTCGTAATACCCACGTTAAAACTGCTGCTTTAGTACTTTTAGAGTATTTATCACGCTATGGAGCTAATTTTGATATCACCGTAGCAAAGTTCTTTTCTATTTCGAACACTTATTTCGAACGCTGTTCAATTGATTGAAAATCGCGATTGATTTCGACCCATAGGGACTTATTAAGAGGGTCTGTCTTAAGCGCTTTGTCTAAATAAATGCGAGCTTTACCTAGCTGACCCTGGTCAATCAGATGACGACTCCAACGCTGGTAGGTGATGGCCTGCCATTGACGTACTTCTGAATCATGGGTAATGCGTTGGGCCAGACCTTCGACGAGTGCGATCGCACGCGGATATTTCTGCTGTTTTAAAAGAAGCTGCAGCTGCCGATAGGAATCCTGCTTTAGCTTTTGCTCATGGTCCGATAGCCCTGGATTTGTCTGTACTGGACTAGGAGTCTCTTCGACCGGATCTTTGACCGGCGCAGTGCTCGCTTCGGTCTCTTCATCAGGCTGAAACACCTCTAGCAATGCTTCATAGGCTTTGGTTACCTTGATAAACCGATCCTGCGATCGCTGGTCATCAGGATTAACATCCGGGTGATAC
>JBCDFI010000261.1:0-7304 GCA_039178155.1 Cyanobacteria bacterium P01_H01_bin.105 | reverse complement strand
ATCCAATGGCAGACACTAGCCATACCACTTGTAAAACCGATACCACCATTACAATTTGCCCGACTGTTCTGTAAATTCATCTGTGCAACGTATTCAAGGCCTCAGACCTTAAACTACCAGTGCCAGACTATGGTACCTCAGGGTATGGTTTTGTGGCGAACCTTGTATCCCAACCTCAAAAGTTTGGGTACGCACCATACTCAGTAAAGGTATTTAAAGAGATACCTTCATCGGTGTTCGATTCCGCTTCATGTCAATACGGACAGGCTGAAGCATTGATTTACCGGTCATTTCTTTGGGTTGAGGCAGCTTGAGAATCTCTAGGAGAGTCGGTGCAATATCGGCTAAGCAACCATTTTCTCGAAGTTCAACTTCACCACCACGACCCGGAATCTTTAACCGCTCGCCTTCAACCAAAATGAATGGGACAGGGTTAGTCGTATGGGCTGTCCACGGACGACCCTCTTCATCCCACATATATTCAGCATTGCCATGATCTGCAATTATAATTGTAGTGCCGCCAGCTTGGCCTATGGCGTCAAGTAAACGCCCCATCTGGACATCCACTGATTCAAGAGCTTGAATTGTGGCTTCCATGTTACCTGTGTGCCCAACCATATCTGGATTGGCGTAGTTTATAACAACTAGACCATATTTACCTTTACTAATAGCGGTAATCGCTGTATCGGTGACAGCTTTTGCAGACATCGCTGGAGCCCGATCGTAAGTAGCTACTTGAGGACTAGATACGAGTTCACGGTCCTCCCCTTCAAATGGCTCTTCCCGACCTCCATTAAAGAAATAGGTAACATGGGCATATTTTTCAGTCTCTGCAGTACGAAACTGTTTGATTCCATGATTAGCGACAACTTCACCTAAAATATTGCTGAGATTTTGAGGCTCAAACGCAACCTGTACAGGCAATGAGCTGTCGTACTGAGTCATTGTGACAAAGCAGAGAGGGGTGATTCGCTGTCTTTCAAATCCCTTAAACTCAGGAGCTACAAATGCTTGAGTCAATTGTCGGGCCCGATCGGGACGAAAGTTAAAGAAAATGACGCCATCATTGGGCTCTAACGCTCCAGGGGCTAGACGCACGGGTTCGATAAATTCATCAGTGATATTTTCTGTATAAGAGGCCTGTACGGCTTCTAATGCAGTTTTTCCATTGCCGTCACTGGTATCCGTTATTACCCGATAGACTTTCTCAACACGATCCCAACGCTGATCTCGATCCATGGCATAGTAACGACCGCTGAGAGTAACGATACGTCCTACGCCATACTGTTCTGTGTAATTCTGTAGCGTTTGAATAGATGATTGAGCGGCAGTGGGCTGAGTGTCCCGACCATCGGTAATAGCATGAATACAAACATCGCTAATATTTTGAGTCTTGGCCATTGCCAACAGACCCAACAGATGGTTCAGATGCGAATGTACGCCTCCTTCAGAACAAAGTCCAATTAAGTGAAGTTTGCCATTGTTATGACGAACCTGTTGACATACCTCTAGCAAGGCATGATTTTTCTGGAGGGAGCCATCCTCAACTGCGTCAGAAATACGGACAAGCTCTTGAGGAACAATACGGCCTGCACCAATATTTAAGTGCCCCACCTCAGAGTTGCCCATTTGTCCATCAGGCAGGCCAACATCTTTTCCTGATGTCTGGATTAATGTGTGTGGATAGGCGGTCCATACACTATCAATAACAGGGGTCCTTGCGTTGAGAATTGCATTTCCATCGTCCTCATCGCGATGTCCCCATCCGTCTAGGATGACGAGAACCATTGGAGAAACAGACTCCTGCGCCATACTTACAAATCCTGCCTGCGATAATGAACGACTATACTTTTTGCTTAGCGAGATCATATCACTCGCTCTTTCTCAATTATTAAGATTTTCTTAATAATTGCTGTCTTGTGTAAATATTCTCTTGTGCAAAAAAAATATTGCTTATGGATTGAATCAGGAAAATGAATTGGGAAAAATATCGATACTAAAATGCTCTAAATTTAGTGATCTTCGTCTACTTATACTCCTATTGGTACTAATTAATCATGTTTCTCTGATGACAGCTTCAGAATATTTTAACTAGTGATAACAAAATTAGCGGTTGCTAAAAATTATCTAAAACATAGGACTTTTGAATATAGTCTTAGTTTTATGCATATTTAAATTGTCAATAAGTTGAAATACTCATGTTT
Source organism: Cyanobacteria bacterium P01_H01_bin.105 (assembly GCA_039178155.1). Classification (GTDB taxonomy): domain Bacteria; phylum Cyanobacteriota; class Cyanobacteriia; order Phormidesmidales; family Phormidesmidaceae; genus Leptothoe. The sequence continues at coordinate 5,100 of JBCDFI010000261.1, read as the reverse complement.
GGCTTATTGACTCTTATTTGATTTTTTATTTTGACGACATGCTTTCTGCTGCAACTAAATTCAGTGTGATAATTCTGAATTTAGATAAACGATACAGCCTTATATTTAAGCCTACATCGAGTTTTTCTTATAGCAGTAAGAACTATAGAAAGGTTTTGGGAGCATTACAGAAATATATCTGACGACTTGCTTGATGTCTGTAGTAAAGAATGGACTATGGCTCGATCAGCTTTTCTTTTTTCCTGCGGCCTTTGCTTTTTGTTTGTCTTTTTGCTTTTGACGTTTAGCTGCTGATTTGGCTGCTCGCTCAGCTTCTGATTTTTCTAGCCGCGCTCGTTCTTTTTCCTGGGCTATTTTGTCTAGGTAATAGCTGTAGTCCCCACGATACAAACGCAGTTCACCTTCTCTGATTTCTACTATTTTATTAGCAACCTGGGAAATGAAAAATCGATCATGGGAAACAATTAAAACGGTGCCATCATAGTCTTTTAAGGCTGATTCCAGCATTTCTTTGGCTGGAATATCTAGATGGTTAGTGGGCTCATCTAGTATTAAAAGATTGGCTGGGGCTAGTAGCATTTTAGCGAGAGCCAAACGTGCCTTCTCTCCACCGCTGAGAGCTGCCACTGATTTACGGACCATATCGCCACTAAATAGGAACCGGCCTAGCAATGTGCGTACTTCTTCATTTTTCCAAGTCGGTACTTCATCGTGAATGGTTTCCATCACGGTTTTGTTGAGATCTAACGCCTCTGCCTGATTCTGTTCAAAATAGCTAGGAATTACGTTGTGCTCTCCTAGCATCGCTGTTCCTTCTACTGGTTCTTCTATGCCCATGATCAGGCGTAGTAAGGTGGATTTGCCAGCTCCATTTGGGCCTACAAACGCAATGCGATCGCCCCGTTCAATGAGTAGATCTGCGCCCAAAAATAAGATGTTGTCATCGTAGACATGGGTGAGTTCGTCGATCTGAACGACCTCACGACCGCTGCGTGGTGCTGGTGGAAACTTAAACCGCAAACCTTTGACATCAGAAATAGGTGCATCGACTAGTTCTATTTTTTCTAGCTGTTTCTCGCGGCTCTTCGCCTGGGTGCTGCGAGTTGCGCTGGCTCGGAATCGATCAACAAAGGTTTGCTGTTTTGCGATTTCTTTTTTCTGACGATCATAGGTTGCTTGTTGAGCGACTTTGGCCTCTGCCTTCTGGGCAAGATAGGCACTGTAGTTTCCCAGATAGGTTGTAGACACTCCCCGTTCAGTTTCTACAATTTGGGTGCATAAACGATCCAGAAATTCACGGTCATGGGAGATAATCACCATCGGCGTAGTCAGGCTTTTGAGATAACCTTCAAGCCATTCAATGGTTTCTAAGTCTAAATGGTTGGTTGGCTCGTCAAGTAGCAGTAAGTCGGGCGCTTTGAGCATAACTTTGCCTAAGCCCATACGCATTTGCCAACCGCCGCTAAAGGAGCTGACCAATCGCTCTCCATCATCGTTGTGAAACCCCATCTCGGGCAGAATCTTCTCAATTTTTGATTCCAATCCATAGCCATCTAGGGCTTCAAATTTCCTTTGTTCGCGATCAAGCGCTTTAATAAGTTTCTCAAGCTCGTCTGGGTCCGCACTTTCCATTTGAATCGGAATGTCCCCAAGCTTTTTTTGAACTGCATTAGCTTCTTCAAAAACTGTCCAAAATTCTTCGCGGACGGTGCGGCGGGGATCTACTTCGAATTCTTGATTAAGGTAGCCAATATGCAGCTCATTTGGGCGAATCACTTGACCGCTGGTGGGTTCAATCTCCCCCATGATGATCTTGAGCTGTGTAGATTTACCAGCGCCATTGACGCCAACCAGACCGATACGGTTGCCTGGTTTGACTTCCCAGGTAACGTCTCGCAATACTTCTCCAGTGGGATAAACCTTAGTAATATTTTCGAGACGCAGCATGGGCAGTGAGATTACCAACGTTGAATGTGTTCATAAACTTTAACAAATATCAACGTCCACTTTGTTTACTGCGGGTTAAAGTCTCAGTCTGAGCTATCGATTGACCTGACTAAAACATAACCATTTAGGGCAATAGGGGGGCGTTTGCAATATTCTCTAGCCCGATAGATTCCAGCAATGTTTGCCAGCTGGCCGCTGCTTGATGATCGCTAGGTTGGGTCTGTAGATAGTTTGTTAAAGCCTGGGTTGTATCAAACCAAAGGCTGTTTTCAGCTGCGATCGCAGCTCTATCAATTCCATCGCTCGCTGCCAGTTCTGCTGCGAGCGTAGCATCAGGGATAATCAGTTCTACAAAGCCTTCCGCCATCATCACCGCAGTCATATCATCGGGGCAGTAGATCTCTACACTCCAATAGTAGTAATTGTCTGATGTAAGGGGAGTCAGGCCTGTCGTGCGAGGCATCTGTAGTGTGGCAATGCCTGCGGTTTGGCTAGGCACAAAAGCTGTCTGATAAACCGGCTGAAATATGCCCTCATCTTCACTAACGACTTCATATAGGTTGAATTCCACATGACTAGCGTTGTTACCAGGCATGTACCACTGGAACGCCGGGTAACTATCAGTCGTATATCCTAAGTCGTCGTCTGGAAAGATGGATGTGAGTTGAGGAGCTTGAGGATCGCTAATACAGCTTGAGCCTGCTGGTGAACGAGTGCCGCCTGAAACCCTCACATTGGGTATCCCCCGAGGTTTAGGTGTATAACCAGGAAAAGCTTCGGCACTGGCGGCCATGAAAGTTAGCCCCAATACCACCGGGGTAATTGTCGAGCAAAAGCTAAGAATTTTCATGGGGACCTGTTTGAAATTGCACTAATGTGTTGAAGAGACTAGAGTCTTAAAAGCTAATCCTTAAGGTACAAACGAGAGCGCTGCATACGTATGGACTTTGATAGTAAGCAGACTGTAGGGCAATTATTACTGAGCATGGGCGCTTTAGGTATTGTCCTAGCCCCTGCTTCAATCGGGTTTGCCGCTGAGGTGCTGCTGGCTGCAGACCAACAAGCGGCGGTTGTCATGTCGGTGATTGGTGACAGCGCTCTTAACGTGAAGCAAGAGCCGCCTGTCCCCGGTCAATTTGCTCGTTATGACTCTGAGCAGTTTAGTGTGGACTATCCAAGCGGATGGCAAGTGGAGCCTCAAGGAGACAATGGTGTCGCCATTGTTAGCATGGCCGATGGCGTTAATATGCCTATTCGTACCGATATTGTAGTGCTCCGGGAAGATCCGCAAACTGCCGTACCTCAAAGGTTAGATAAAATTGCCGCTGAGGCTGTGGGTGTTCAGCACTACTCTCTGGTAGCTGTTGATGGGCAGTCAGGAATTCGTCTTTGGTATGAGCCTGAAACGGGACAACAGGGGCTAATAACGTTTGTTGGCTATGGAAATGAGCAAACTGTAGTGTTATCTAGTCAATATGCGCAAGATGTGAATGTCGAAGACCTAATTACTCAAATTCATACGTCATTTGTCAATCACTCCATTGCCCAAGCCTCTACCCCTTAGTGTTTGTTAGTGGTTGTTTGATGCTTACCCAAACGATTGGCGATTATTTAAGTGTTAGTGTATCAATGCTGTTAGTATTGCCGCCGCGTGTGGTAGGACACTTCTATATCAGCACACCAGCTAGCGTTGGTATTCTCGTATAAAAAAACAGCGTCCACACGGAAGTAACGCCCATCGTGAAAAATACAGTCGCCAACCCGAGGAATAATGGGATATACCGCAAACCATAGATAGTCGCGGCTAGGCATATTGGTATTGGTCGGCATCGGAATTTTGGCCAATACTTGAACCTTGTATCCGTTGCCTGTATGTCCGGGGGGAGGTTGTGTAGATGGTGGCGGACTAACGTGTGCTTTAGATGACCTAGCTCGGGTCTTGACTGCTTTTGACTTGGATAATGATTTTGATGTTTTTTTAGCGGCTGGCTTAGGGCTTTTTTGAGGTGGCCCCTCAGGTAAATCGTTAAAATTGTCGGGTGGAGAAAACGATAGATCCGCAGGTGATTCGTGGCTAAGCTGGGGCGCAGGTTTAGGATCAACGAGCGGTTTTTGTTGACCCTTTTGCATAAAGGGATTGCCGATAAACGGATTACCTTGTGAATCACCCATAGCTATCCCCAGACTTTGTTGTGGCTAAAGTAGCACAGGTTGCTAAACCAGATCTAAATTAAAAATGGGGTTTCCAGTGTCTAAAACAGATACTGACAGCTATAACGAGCACACACTTATTTATTAAAGGGTGTAAATGGAAAGTATAAACAAACGGCTATAAAATTCAATGCTGAGTTGATTGAGCCCGTTCCAGAATTCAAGATTCGTCCGCCTGTTTCTGTAAATAGTGAACTAGCGCATGTAATCCTAAATAATAGCTATTAACTCCAAACCCGCAAATCTGGCCGACAGCAATGGGAGCAATGTATGATTGGTGTCGAAAGGTTTCTCGCTGATGAATATTGCTTAGATGGACTTCGACGGTTGGTAACGCGATAGATGCGATCGCATCACGAATAGCAACGCTTGTATGAGTATAGGCTCCAGGATTTATCAAAATGCCGTTATGATTACCGTCGGCTGCCTGAATAGTGTCTACTAAACCACCTTCGTGGTTGGACTGATAAAACTCGACTCGAACATCTAGGTTGTCCGATATCATACGTAGCTGGTCATTAATGTCTTCAAGGGTATCACGACCATAAATTTCAGGTTCGCGCTTCCCCAACATATTCAAATTAGGACCATGAAGCACCAGAACACTAGTCAATAAGTCACCTAAAAGTCACAGGTTGATTAATATACTCAGATGCTCAACCTCTGAAGTGATAGAGGTCAACATCGGATTTAAAGGCAGATAAAGGATCAAAAGCCTACGCCCTATAGCCTACTAGCTTGATAAAATTAACGGCGGCGATCATCAACTGGAATTGGAATTCGTTCTGGCTCCGGCTGTGCTGAAGGTCCAAGTAAAGCATCTAAAACCCGGTTGACCCAGTTCTTTAGCTTTTCCAGAATTTTATCGATATCCATGAGCCAGACTGCTCCTAATCTCACCTGGTGCGGTCAGTTGTAAAAACCATTATAGGTTTCACAACT
>JBCDFI010000260.1:0-7324 GCA_039178155.1 Cyanobacteria bacterium P01_H01_bin.105 | reverse complement strand
GATCGCACCTCTACCCATTCCCCAGACTGAATCTCTAATAGTTGTGCATCGCGAGGATTCACCTCCAACAGCGGTTCTGGATAGCGTTTAGTAATGCGCTCAATCCGACCGGTACGGCTTTGGGTATGCCAGTGTCCGTAAAGTCGACCGGTGGTTAGCACATAGGGATAGTCCTCATTGGGCGGCTCGGCCAGACCCTTAACGTGAAATGCACAGAATTTAGCTTTCTTGTTGGGGGTGGCAAACCGATAGTCCGTGTACAGCCGTTTGTCGTGCTTACCATAGGCTAACTCGTCAGATTCTCCTGCTGGGCATGGCCACTGAATCGGACCAGCCGCCAATCTCTCATGACTCAGTCCCGTCGAATCACACAGACGTCCTGCCGTTAGCGAAACAAACTCGGTGTAAACGTCAGCCGATATGCGTTGGGAAAATTGTTTTTCATACCCGAGTCGACGACCGACTTCCGCAAAAATCTCCCAGTCGGCTTTAGCTTCACCAACCGGATTTCGAAAGGCTGAACAATAGGTGACCACGCGCTCAGAATTTGTCATTACCCCAGCTTTCTCACCCCACTGAGTGGCAGGTAATACTACATGGGCAAAGGCTGCCGTTTCTGTTGGGTAATAGGCATCCTGACAAATGGTAAAAGGAGAATTTCGCAGTGCGGCCTGAGTGCGCTTAATATCTGGCATACTCACTGCTGGATTGGTCGCCGCCACCCAAAACACGTCAAGATCGCCCCGCTCCAAAGCCAGCATCATATCCCAGGCTGCTAAACCAGGATTGGGGGAAATACTCCCAGCAGGCACTTGCCAGACGGATTCTACGGCCTGTCGGTGGTCTGGATTTTTGACAAGTCGATAGCCCGGTAAAATGTGGGCCAACCCACCAGCTTCTCGACCACCCATGGCGTTAGGCTGACCTGTGAGCGAAAAAGGGCCTGCTCCAGGCTTGCCGACATTACCTGTCATCAGGTGCAGATTAATGATGGTGCGACATTTGGCAGTCCCTTCTGACGACTGATTTACCCCCATAGACCATAAGGAGAGCACCCGCTGAGACTTGCCCCACCAGGTGGCTGCTGTGGTCAGTTCGCTCAGGGTAATGCCGCAGATCTCAGTGACTCGCTCTGGTGGATAATTTTTTACGATTTGAGCGTAGTCACTAAATCCATCGGTACAAGCATCGATAAACCCAGGATCAATCCAGCCGTGTTTTAACAATAGGTGGGCAATGCCATTGAGTAAGGCAATATCAGTGCCGGGTTTAATCGCCAAATGCAAATCTGCAGCTTTGGCCGTATCGGTATGGCGGGGGTCCACCACAATCATTTTTACTTTGCGATTTTTTTTGTGATACTTCTTGAGCCGGTTAAAGACGATCGGATGACAGTCGGCTGTATTGGTGCCAATTAGAAAGGCACAGTCGGTTTGTTCTAAATCGTCATAGCAGCAGGGTGGGCCGTCTGAGCCAAAACTTTGAATATAGCCTGCTACGGCTGATGACATACATAACCGGGAATTGGCATCGAAGTTGTTGGTACCCAAGCACCCTTTTAACAACTTTTGGGCTGTGTAGTAATCTTCTGTTTGAAACTGGCCAGAGCCATACATGGCGATGGCTTCAGGTCCGCGAGTGGTGAGAGTGTTGCGAATCTCACTGACAATGCGAGTCAAGGCCTGATCCCAAGATACTCGTTGGAATGGCTGATCGAGAGTCTCTCTCATCATTGGGAACAAAAGCCGACCTTTATCAAGGGAGTCACCAATGGTTCCCCCTTTGATACAGACCTGACCTTTGCTAGATGGATGGTTGCGATCGCCCCGCGCTTGCCACACCGGATTGCCTTTTTCATCGCGGTTTACCGCTCGACCGGGACGAGCCGGGGGCGCTACTTCCAGACCACACCCTACCCCGCAGTAAGGGCAAAGCGTTTTTGCTGTATCGGTCATAGATCACATCCTCCATCCACAAAAATCTGCTTTGTACTGCTTTGTATAAGAGCAAAAGTCAGATTGCTTTACTGAAATATCTTTAATTTGAATACTCTTGTTAATGATAAAACTCTACGACGATGAAGTGAGCGTAGCTTAACAGCCTATTTATTTGACTACGCTGCATCTTACAAAGACAATCCATTCAATGACTCAATATCAACAGTAAGATTTAATAAATCATCCTTTTCAGACAGAAAAGGGGAGCGCTAACCGCCCCCCAATCTGTTGAGTTGACACTGTCGCTGCCACCAGCTAACAAGATGTAAAACTCGTCAATTTACTCATCGTTATCAACCAAGTTTTGCACCTTGATAACCAGTCATAACACCTGTTACCCGTCCAAGCGAATCGAAGGTGTTAGCTAGCGTAAGATCCATCGGGAACAGTAGACACTTCTTCTTCTTCACCCTCATGAGCTTCAGCAAAGGAGCCCTGAGGTTCTTCTAAGATAAAGAAGCATAGGAAAGCAACGATAAGAGCTGCAACGCCCAGCGTCTGGAAGAAGCGAATGTTACCAATATCGCCTTCGGGCAAGAGGCTGTAGAGGGTCAAGTATGCAACAGCGCCGACGTTACCAAAAGCACCGACATTACCAGCAATCTGACCCGTTACGCGCCGCTTAACTAAGGGGACAATCGCAAAGGTAGAGCCTTCACCTGCTTGCACAAAGAAGGAACAGCACATGGTCATGATGACCGCCAAGCCCACCATGAAGCTGCCGCTTCCACCCAGAGAATCGCGAATCCCTGGAATGGTGCTCATAACCAGATAGCCAATACCCATGCAGAGTGTGAGTATACCCATGGTCAGCTTACGGCTGCCCAACTTGTCAGAAATCAAACCACCGCCAGGACGAGCGACCAGGTTCATAAAGGCATAGCTAGCACCTAACATTCCTGCTAAAGCTTTGCTTAGACCAAAAGTGCCTTCAAAGAACGTAGGCAGCATAGAGACGACCGCTAGCTCAGAACCAAAGTTCACAATATAAGTCAGCTCAAGAATCGCAACTTGCTTGAACTTGTAGCGATCTTCAGCAGGGTAACGCTTAGCACCGGAGAGCAGGTCTTTGTTAACAGCCCAGCAGTTATATGCTTGGAAAAGATACAAACCAATCAAAAAGGCAATTGCAAGCCCAAAGGTTCCTGGATTTAAGAAACCAACTTTCTTGAGACGCCAAGCTAAGACGATTAGAATACCGGTCAACGGTAAGTTCATTAGCATCAAGCCCCAGAAGTCTCTTACGGTAGTAACTTCCATACCGCGAGTGCTAGGAGGGCGCTGGTAAACCTTACCAGGAGGCGTATCCTGAACATTGAAGTAATACAGACAGCCGTAGAGAGCTGCAATGATGCCCGTTGCGGCAATGACAAACCGCCAATTTAGCAGCGGACCATCGGCAACCTGTAATGAACCTGGAAAAAAGTTGAGGGCAGTCGCAAAGCTGACCAGTGTGAAGGCAGAAAAGGCAGATCCAAAGTTTCCCCAGCCGCCATAAATACCTTCAGCAAGACCGATTTCTTTAGGAGGGAACCACTCGGCAGTCATCCGAATACCAATAACAAAGCCAGCCCCTACAATCCCCATCAGCAGACGACCAATAACCAGCTGGTTAAAGCTCTGAGCAGAGGCGAAAATAACACAGGGAATAGCTGCGTAGATCAGCAACAATGAATAGGTTAACCGAGGGCCGTATTTATCTAGCAGCATGCCGATAATGACACGAGCTGGAACCGTAAGGGCCACATTACAGATGGCGATAGTACGAATTTGACCTACCTCCAGACCAAAGTCCTCTCTGATCGCTGTCGCAAAAGGGGCCAGGTTAAACCAAACCACAAACGACAGGAAAAAGGCGAACCAAGTCATATGGAGGATTTTGTAACGTCCTCGGAAGGACAACAATTCTCCGAGCATCAGTGATATTCTCCTGGACAGACAAACATTTCACTTTCCTTTTAAAGTCTGTTTGCGGACAGACTTTAAGCCGCTGCCTTTGTTAAAACAAAGTTGTCGGTGCCATAGGCCTAGACCGGGTGACAGACAATGTAACGCAACAGACTCAACGTGACTGGCAACCAATAAATTACTCAACTAAAACTCAACTAAAAACAGGCACATCAGCTGCAAAACATATGCATGAAGATTGTTTTATTTAGTATTAGTCAAATATCTCACTTAGTCGTAATCACCATAGCGTTAGATTATCGATGACTAACAAGTAAAAATGTGTTTTCTGATACCGTTGATTTAGAATAATTCTTTTTATGCATGTTCTTATTTGCTTTTTGCATGGCCAGCTCTAAAAGCTGAAACAGCCGCATTGAGCCGTATTTATGATGGTTTTTGGGATATATATTTGTCAATGATAATTATGTATTTATCTGTCGAAAAGCTCTGGTTTCTTAGCTGTTGAAAAACATATAGATGATGAAAAATATCTATTTAAAAACTTGAGAGCCTGACTTTCACATGTAGAAAGTCAGGCTCTAGCTCACTAAGCTATGAAACAACCAGCCCTATAGGCGGCTGGTTAAACGGTTTTTATATCTAGAAAGCTATCGACCCAGTTCAGACCATAGGCTGGCCTGATGAGGTGTGACTGTCGTTACAGGTGTACCTGCAGAAGGCTGAGCTAAAAATACTCGAACAGCTGTATAGCCAACTACAAACATAGAGAACGCTGCCAGTGAAGCGGCTAAGGTTCTATCTAAATTGGAAACCTGAGTAGAGATCGCACGGGTTTGGGGAGCCATAAATATTATTAACCCTGAACTTATACATCAGGTATAGCATCCCACAGTTATTCTGTAGCTAATACTACTGTTTACGAAATTTAGTCTTGAAAGGACTGACTAACGACTTGGGATGATACAAAGGGACTAACCAACTGGTCGGTCAAAGACATGGGTAATCTAGCCTGATGCGAGACAATGCCATGGGCCACTCCTGCGACCAAACCTAAAAAAGCAGGCAAAATCAAAGGCTTCAAATTATCCATCGATAGAAAAGTTCCATTAAATCTAGTGCCATCATCCTCATTACCATCCAGTCACTTCTGTAACATTCTTAACGGTTGCCAGAGATTATTGTGGTTTTTGCATGTTTAATATGCGAGGCCTGCATTTTTGACCGGTTAATTTTTATAGTTGTTCTTTAAAAAGGCCTAATGGCGAATACCATCAGGCCTTTAAGAGCTGCTTTAGATAACTCAGGGGGGGTTAGGCATCAATCACTACCCGACCTTCTGGATGGGCAATGCAGGTTAGGACAGCATCTTCACCAGACTCCAAAGCGGCTGGATCGCCTTCATAGCGAACTTTTCCCTCTACGAGCGGTAATTTACAGGTTCCACAAGAGCCGGACTGACAGCTATTTTCAATCTCTAATCCGGCTGTCTCTGCAATAGCTAAAATAGGTTGGCTATCATCGCAGGTTATTTCTTTGCCAGATTTAGTAAAGATAACAACAGCAGACTTTTTGTCTTTAGGAGCTTCGACTTTAGGGGTGGGCGGTTCGTTTGTTTCTGGTGGTTCTGATTTTTCAATGACTACACCCGGCTTCAGGGTTGCTCCAAAATTGTCTGTTAAGAGCTTACGCACAACATCCGGGAGTTCATCGCAGGGTACCTTTTGCATGACCCGCTCACCTAGATGAGCATCCTTGCCCACAGTACCGCCCATATAGATGTCTACAGCGGGCACCATTTTTCCATTTTTGCGGGCTTTGGTGCCCATCATGCCAATTTGTGCGACCTGGGGCTGGCCACAGGAGTTAGGGCAGCCGGTCCAGTGCATCCGCACGGGTTCTGGAATATCTAACTCCGAGTCTAAACGCCGAGCCAGCGCCAGGGACTGCATTTTGGTCTCCACCAGGGCAAAGTTACAGAATTGGGCACCCGTACAAGATACTAATGAGCGCACCAAAGACGATGGCTGAATGGGAAACGTTTGAACAACAGGTTCGGCCAAAAAGACAGCTAAGCGGCTATCAGGCACATTAGGAACGATGACATTCTGTTCAACTGTGAGCCGTAGCTCGCTGTTACCATAAACCTCGGCTACGCGGGCTAAATCAAACATATGGTCTGATTCCAGGCGACCCACTGGAATGTGTAGACCAATATAGTTAAAGCCTTCCTGCTTTTGTTGAAAGACACCAACATGATCTCGCTTGTTTGCATCTAATGCATCTTCAGGAGCAGCCGTGGATAGGGGTTTGCCAACACTCTTCTCAACCGCAGTACGAAAAGTGTCTAGCCCCCACTCATCAATCAACCACATCAATCGTGTTTTTTGACGATTGCCACGGGCACCGTTGTCACGATAGACCGTTAGAATCGCGCGACATAACTCAACCACATCTTCTCTTTCGGTGGGAACCCAGACGTCGAGTGGAATAGCGGCTGCACATCGAACTGAAGAGAAAAAACCACCGACCAGGACATTAAATCCTAGGTTGCCATCTTTGTAAGCTGGGACAAATGCAATATCGTTAATTTCTGCATGGACCGAGTTGTCGGTACTTCCTTCAAGGGCGATATTGAACTTTCGAGGCAGGTTGGTAAACTCATAGTTACCTTCGCCGCCGTTGGTAATCATGTCCTGAACGGCCTGTACCAACTCTCGAGTATCGATCAATTCGTTGGCGTCGATACCTGCAACCGGAGAGCCGGTGATGTTTCTTACATTGTCCATCCCCGACTGTATCGAGGTTAGACCTACCGCATGCATTTTAGAAAAGATATCTGGAATATCTTCTAAATGAACGCCTCGTAGCTGTAGGTTCTGACGGGTAGTAATGTCGGCACTGCCATCGTCTCCATAGCGCTGAACGATCTCGGCTAGTACTCGCATCTGGTCGGAAGAAATCAGACCGTGGGGCATGCGCAGACGCAGCATAAACTTGCCAGGGGTCACTGGTCGGAAGAAAATGCCTAACCACTTGAGACGCTGGGTTAAATCTGTTTCATCAACGGCTTCCCAGCCCATTTCGGCAAACTTTTGTAGTTCGTCTTTAACGGCCAAGCCGTCCTTCTCGGCTTTGTATTTTTCAAATTTATTGAGTTTTACCTTTTTTTTAGTAGTGGATGCGGTTACCACAGCAGCACTCCCAACCTAGTTAACAAAAACACCCCTGATATAACCTCACGGGTGCCCCCTTGTCGCAGTTCATGGGTCTAATTGAGCAAAAAAAACGGGAGCAAGAAACCAAGATTCAAAAAGAACCTATGGACCTGCCCCGTTAGACACACTTATAAGGAACCGCTTCAGGAGTTCATTTAGCTCGCTTGCTATCGAGTTAACCTAAGAATATTGAGAATAATT
>JBCDFI010000259.1:0-7325 GCA_039178155.1 Cyanobacteria bacterium P01_H01_bin.105 | reverse complement strand
TGCATTGGGATGAAATGCTTTTTGCTGACGACGAATCTGGATCAGTCGTGCAAGCTCTGTCAACACAATAGATTGAGAAGATTTAGGATCTTTGAGTAGAGCATCTAACCGTTGCTTATCCCAGCAGTGACGGTTGATTGATCGATTATGACCCGTTGTCTTCATGCGCTCGATGTCATTAGGCGTGGCCAGTAGACTATGGATATAAAATGCCGGGATTCCTTCTAGGGACATCATGACTGTTTGTGAGCAGATAAAACGCTCAATTTGCCACTGGTCTTTGCCCTTAGCCGTTCCTTGAAGTGCATCAAATAAGGAAATATTGATCTCATAGGGAGATTCGCTACCATCAGCCTTGCTACGCATACTGATTTGGGCACCAAAGCTACGCATGGTCTCGACCAATATGCCAAATTCCTTATCCTCTAAAAGACCTTCTGTGGGACGCAGCCCAATGCCATCATGGGATGCCGTAAAATTGAAGTAGGCGCAGCCAATGGGAGCTGGGGGCATACTCATCATCCAGGTTTTGAGGTGGTCCGCACGGCCTTGCATCAACGCATTCAGCAACAGAGGTGGCAGGCTGAAGTTGTAGATCATGTGCGCTTCGTTGCGATCGCCAAAATAGCTAAGATTTTCGCGATTGGGGACGTTGGTTTCAGTGATCAAGGCAATGCCTGGATCAATCATTTGCAAAATTTCGCGGAAGGTTTGAATAAGTGTATGGGTTTCAGGTAGATGGATGCAGCAGGTGTCTAGAGATTTCCATAGAAAACCAACAGCATCTAAGCGGATATAACGTGCTCCGTGATGAATATAAGCCAGAATAATAGTAATAAATTCTAAAAAGACATCTGGGTTGCTGTAGTCCAAGTCAACCTGATCTGCACTAAATGTGGTCCATACATGTTGGAGCCCATGGACAGTTTCTACTGGAGTTAGTAGAGGACTACTGCGTGGCCGTACAACATCGGCTGTGGGTGTGTCTTTGGGTAGTGCAATAAAGTAATTACGACCTGGTAGCTGATCCTGTTTGAATTGCTCAAACCAACTGCTCTGACTAGATACATGATTGGCAACTAAATCGAACATGAGGTTAAAGCTCTGCCCAATGGCTTCAACATCAGCCCAATTACCCAAGGTTGGATTGACTTCTAAAAAGTCAATGACAGCAAATCCATCGTCAGAACTATAAGGGAAAAATGGCAGAATATGGACACCTGTAATAGTGTCCTCTAGGTAATTTGTAAGAAACTCGTGGAGCGTTCGCAGGGGAGATGCTCCTTCGCTGCAGATGCTATCCCCATAAGTAATCAGCAAGATCTTATCTTGATCCCACTTACCTAAGTCTTCCTGGGAGTGGGGTTTAAGATATCCTTTGGTTAGATCATATAGCCGAGGTAGCAGGGTATCAATTTGCTCCTCAGAGTAGACACTGTTTAGCAGGGGATAAACCCTAGCTGTAAACCGTTCGAAGGATATGGTGGCTTTAGACGTTGTCAGCATGAATAAATAAGTGTCTGTGGGTATGTCTTTGAGCAAGCACCAGAGGTGCGGTAGATCGAAGATAGGCAAACAAACATGAGGCCCAAGGGTTAAACCTTTGATCCTCAAAATTTCCAAATATTCCTGATGGGTTGAATGTTTAGCAAGCTTCTAGTGTCTAGCGAGCTTCTAAATAACCTTAAATAACTACCTAAGTTATTTAAGGTTCATTTGGGACAGCTTAACCCAGGTAGTTGGATAATTCACTACCTAATAAGTTTGTCTAATTTGAATATTGATCAGTCTAAATATCTGACAATCTCATTTGCTGTTATGGCTATCTAGGTTATCACTGGTTTTTTCGGATGGTCTGGATGTCAGAACAAATATCGGGCAGGCTTCACATCTCTAAATAAACTCTGAAGCCTATATAAAATATGGCTTTTTAGGGATACTGGCAAAATTTATAAAAAAGGGTATCTAGCAAACGACTAGATACCCCTATGTGCTTTAAGAGTCAGTAATAGACGATTTAAGCTGCAGCTCAACTTAAGGGTTTTTCCTGCGAAAAACTATCCCCATGAATAGGGTTAAAGTTTAGATTCCCTAATATTTTAGAAATTGAATTGTAGTAAAGCTTATGAAAGCATACTCAGTGGCAAGATCAAGTAGCGTTGATGAATGGTTAACCATCCTTCTTTGCGGAAATCCCTGAGCAGACGTGTGACGGTTACCCTGGTCGTACCAATTGTTGTTGCTAGCTGGTGGTGAGTTAAACGAATGGTTAACTTTACGCCTTGAGGTTCGACTTGACCAAAGTCTTGGGCCAGCATAATTAGGAGCTGCCGTAGCCGATCGGCGACCAGACGTTTCCCAGACAGGGCCAGCCATGCTTCAGATTGTTGAAGTCGTCGTGACAGATGGGCAAATAATCCTGCCATTAGTGTGGGCGAATTTTCAAGTTCTGCCATAGATAATGGTAGAACATCTACAGGAGTCAGAGCTGTTGCCCAATAAGGGCTTACTCCGGTTAAGCTCAAGCCAAAGGGCATGGAGGGGCCTGCTAATCCTAATAACGTTTCGCTGCCGTCCGGATGAATTGTATGGAGCTGTACAATTCCTCGACAGATAACGTAAATTTCTCCATGTCTTAAGGAAATGCTGTGCCCCGCTGTAAATTGAGTTAGGTTGCGCTCGTGATAAAGCTGTTCAAGTAATGCAATGTAGTGGTCTGATGTGCGGGTTCTTTGGGTGAGCTGTGATACTGACATAGAGAAGTCTAGACCCCTGTGAATGCTGTTTGAGCAATCGACAGCAGAGATGTATTTTAGCCAACGGCACTACTTGAATAACTCTGCTAAATATAAGACTGGCTCTGCTGCTTCTTGACGTACTGCTTCAGATGGAAGAGTGGACTTTGTAATTAGTTAGCCAGACCTTGATTTAGCAGCAGCAGGTTTGCTTAGTCGATATTACCGACATGATTAAAGTAAATGTTTAACGCAAGGTAATCAGAAGGTTAAGAAAAGTAGAACCTTTTGATTACGACTGTTTATACCTAAACAGAGAAAATTATTTGTGCAGCTCCAAATAACAAAATTAGTAAGTTGGGTACCCATCAGTACGGATATATAATCCAAGCCTCCTTGAAGAGAGTTTAGAAGGTTCGGGTGACGCTACTTTGGCCTATCTATGTTGTTCCGGATACCCCTGCGTTAAGGAGCCACTATGATTATTAAACCTGCATCAGGCTGCGAACATCGCTAACTTGGCCGTTGATGGCGGCTAAGGCGACCATGGCTGGGCTCATCAGCAATGTACGACCTGAAGCAGAGCCTTGTCGCCCTTTGAAGTTTCGGTTTGAGGAGGATGCGCTGATTTGCCGTCCTTGTAGTTTGTCAGGATTCATAGCCAGACACATGGAACAGCCAGGTTCTCGCCATTCAAATCCAGCTTGAACAAAAATTTTATCTAACCCTTCGGCTTCGGCTTGCTGTTTAACTTGTTCCGAGCCAGAAACGACAAAGGCTTTGATGCCTGAAGCAACCTGACGACCCTGGGCGACCTTGGCAGCTTCTCGTAAGTCGCTGAGACGGCCATTGGTGCAGCTGCCAATAAAGCAGACGTCAATTGGGGTGCCGAGCATGGGCTGACCCGGATCTAAGTCCATATAAGCATAGGCTTCTTGGATCAGTGGCTGCTCGTCTGAGGTAAAAGATGTCAGGCTGGGAATAACTTCGTCAACCCCAATGGCCTGGTCAGGACTGATGCCCCAGGTGACTGTGGGGGCAATGTCTTGAGCGTCAAAGACAACAACATCGTCGTAATCGGCATCTATGTCGCTACGCAGACTTTCCCACCAGGTAACGGCTTGATCAAATGCATCGCCCTGGGGTGCAAATTTTCTTCCTTTTAGATAGTCGTAGGTAACTCGGTCAGGGTTGACATAGCCGCAACGAGCGCCGCCCTCAATGGACATATTGCATAAGGTCATGCGCTCTTCCATAGACATGGCCTCAATAGCGGTGCCAGCATACTCATAGGCGTAGCCTGCACCGCCTTTGGCTCCTAGGGTACGAATAATGTGCAGAGTGACGTCTTTGGCATAGACTCCGGGGGGCAGAGATCCATTGACCTCAATGCGGCGGACTTTAAGCTTGTCGAGGGAGAGTGTTTGAGAGGCTAGGACGTCGCGTACTTGGCTAGTGCCGATGCCAAAGGCAATAGCGCCGAAGGCTCCATGGGTTGAAGTGTGGCTATCACCGCAGGCAATGGTCATGCCGGGTTGAGTCAGCCCCTGCTCGGGGGCAATAACATGGACAATACCTTGGTTGCCTGAACCGACGTTAAAAAAGCGAATGTCGTTATTTTGAGTGTTGCTTTCTAGGGCAACAATCATGTCTTCGGCTAGGTTATCGGCAAAGGGGCGGGCCTGACTATCGGTGGGGACAATGTGGTCGACGGTTGCCACGGTGCGTTCGGGAAACATGACTTGCAGGTTGCGATCGCGCAGCATAGCAAAGGCCTGAGGGCTGGTTACTTCATGGATCAGATGCAGCCCAATAAAAAGCTGAGTCTGCCCTGAAGGCAGGGTGGTAACCGTGTGCAGGTCCCAGACTTTATCAAATAATGTGCCCTTACTCATGTGCCGCCTCTGTGCTAACAAGGAATCGCTAGGCTCTCTATTCTATCCTTAGAGGCTCACATTGGATGTCGCGCTAGTTGTGAAAGCTTGATGTTGACGACAAACGGTCAGCGAACGTGATTCAATGAAATAGCTATGCGGTAAATATGCGGCTTTTTTCGTTCTTATAAAAGGGAGTTTGGTAATGGCTGGAGCAGTGGTTTATCTGGTACTTCTGTTGGGCGCAGCAGGGGCTGGTATTGGTATGTACTACGGTCTTAAAGTTGCAAAGATAATCTAGACTCAAATTTGACATTAATCTTGGGGAGAGGTCGGCGTGAATGAAGCCTGCCTCTCCCTTATTTTTGTTTCAGATTATTTTTCGAGATTTGGGAGCTAGAGCGGGATTACGGAGAATAGTCTGCAGGTCGACGACGAGCCAGGACCCCGATGCCTGCTAGTAAAAACCAGCTTAGAACATTGATGCGAGCATCAAAAAGGGTGACATCAAAAAGTGCAAAAAGAATGCACCCTGTAAAGCCTAGAAGATAGCTGAGTAAGGCAGTATTTTGGCTATCTGCAATTAGATGTCGGATGCCAGCTGCATAGGTACGACCGACGACCCAGCAAAAAAGCAGCATGGTGGGAATACCGGTGTCGCAGGCTAGATAGAGCCAAAGATTGTGGGGATGAAACAGTCGCTCGTGACCCGTGACGCTTAGGGGCACGTATTGATGACTAAATCCGCCCAGCCCCCAGCCGACTAGAGGTCTTTGCTGAATTAACTCTAGGCCAATTTGCCAGGCCGCTATCCGAGGGTCTTGGGTAAATAAAGCTAGGTTGAGGGAGCGCCCCCCAAAGCCCATAAAGAAAAGCCCGGTCGCTAGGGTTCCGATAATAACCAAGCCTAAAATCCATACCCAGCGCTGGCGTCTGGACAAGTATCCGCCGATGGCTAGTAGTACTATGACTGCAATCAATCCATTGCGAGAACTAGAGCAAAAAATACCGATGCCAGCCAAACTGGTGGCGGCTGCGATCGCGGCAATCAGCTTAGGCGACGTTTGTAAGCCTGCTCGCTTCTGGCCAATGAGCAATCCCAGACCTAACCCCAGCACAATAAGCAAATAGTTGCTTAAAATATTGGGATGACTGAGACCACCATGGGCTCGATGTCCGGCAAAACTCACATCAAAGACCCAATGAAAGATGGCCCAATCGCCGACTTGAGCGGCAATACTAGGAAATCTGACCAGATATTCCACTAGAGCGGCAACGCTAAAGGGTAATGACCCGAGGACTAGCGCTTGGGCAATGGTTAGTAACGTCAGGCTGGGGGGGCGGAAACGAGGTGCTGTAGCTAGAACTCCGACCAGCAAAAAATAGGGCAAAAAATTAGCCAGCTGTAACCAGGCATCGCCTTGATTCACCGCAAAAAAGGCACTGATCAATAAACCTAACGTTAAAAGCCCATATCCCTGCTGCCATAGTACTTGTCGAATTGCATGAAAGCGCTGACCCAGGGCCGTAAGCATCAGCGCCACCAGGATAGCTAAACCCAGATAGCTAGCAAACGGGAGCACCACCAAGGCTGCAATCCACAGCCAGTCTGAGCGAATGATCGTTAGAAACGTGTCTGTAGCTATAGCTGAATTAGTACGCACCGTCTCCCACTAGGACTACCCATACTGTACGGATCAGAATATAAAGATCGAGCCAAACCGACCAGTTACGCACGTAATAAGCATCGAGGTTAACTCGCTCGTCGTAGGTAATATTGTTGCGACCTGAGACCTGCCATAGGCCAGTCAGCCCAGGGAGAACCTGGGTGTATAACTCAAACTTGTCAGCATATCGATGGACTTCATCATGAACAATGGGACGTGGTCCGACTAGGCTCATTTCGCCCCGGAGAACGTTCCAGAGCTGAGGGAGTTCATCTAGACTGGTGCGCCGCAACCAACGACCCAGGCGAGTAATGCGGGGGTCATATTTGAGTTTGCGGTCTTGGTTCCAGTGATTTTGTAGTTCCGGCTGGTTGTGTAGGTAGTCTTTGAGAACTTTGTCGGCGTTAGGGACCATGGTCCGGAATTTCCAGGCCTTAAATGGCCGTCCTTTGCGACCAATACGTACCTGGGCATAAAAAATTGGCCCTGACGAATCGAGACGAATTGTCAGGGCAATCAGGGCAATCAGGGGTAAACAAACCAAACCGACGATCAATGTAAGACATTGATCCAGCAGGCTTTTTGCTAGCTTAGGCCCTGGTAATAGCAACTGCTGCCGTGACTCTAGCCCCAATACCCCGCCCAGATCGCGAGCTGCAACCCACAGGCTGGCCATACCAAAGAGATCGGGAATAATTAATAGATGGGGAAAGGCTCGACCATAGCGCTGAGCAACATACAGCAGCCGGTCGCGATGTACCCCTGGCATTGCCACAATGGCGTAAGGAATTTGGTCACGGCTAGCTAAGACCGGTGCTTGGGCTAAATTACCAATAACTGGAACACCTTCGAGGCTGCCATGTTTATTGACATCATCATCGAGTACGGCCACGGGCTTTAACCCCAGCGATGGCTGACGATGCAATGTTCGAATAACGAGTGCCCCGGTTTCGCCTGCTCCCAGCACTAACACCGGATAGCCCCACCATGAACGTTTGGCGACAAGGGCGCGCAGGGCATAACGGCCGAGTAAAACCAAAATGACTGAC
>JBCDFI010000258.1:0-7333 GCA_039178155.1 Cyanobacteria bacterium P01_H01_bin.105 | reverse complement strand
TCTGAGTGGGGACGAGATTTATTTGCTGCGGTACGCTCAGTTGTCAATACCGGTAAACGTCAAGGACTATCCGCTCTCAAGGCTATTCAGATAGCTCTCGCACCTGGACTTTCTCTTTTCCAACCGGGTTGAGCAATTACGGTAAATCTTTATAGAGGATAGCAATGGCTTTTAGAAGATTAACGTCTAGATCAGTTTCTCGCATACTCTGTTGGATGGTGCTAGGACTATGGCTAGTGATTATCTCTACCATGCTTCCTCCCGGCAGGGCAGCAACGGTCAGTACCATAGTTCTACCGACTGAAGAGCAGCCCATTGCAGAGACCGTTAACTTACTAGAACAAGGCAGACGCCATTATCGGTCCGGTCGATTCTCTGAAGCGATTCGTGTCTGGCAGCAGGCTGCTCACACCTATCAGGCTCAAGAAAATCCTACTAACCAGGCGCCCTGAGTCTGAGCTATCTGGCCTCAGCCTATAAAGAACTGGGTCAGTGGGCTGCAGCCGAAACAGCTATTACCCAGAGCTTGACCTTATTGCAAACGCCAAGTCTCATGGCAGATGAATCAACACCCAAAAATGCAGCCCTTATTTTAGCTCAAGTAATGAATACCCAGGGTGGTCTACATCTGGCCATGGGAAATGCAGAAGCAGCCTTGAGCAGTTGGCAGCAGTCTGAAACTCTCTATAGCGACAATGGTGATACGAGTGGTCAGTGGGGCACTCAGATCAATCAGGCTCAGGCTCTGCAAAGTTTGGGGCTATACCGGCAGGCTCGCACCCGGCTAGAAACTATTAATAAACAGCTGCAGTCTCAACCCAGTTCGCAACTAAAAGCCAAAGCGCTGCAAAGTCTCGGTATTACCTTACAGCGGGTAGGTGCATTTTCAGACTCTCTAGACGTTCTCCAGCAAAGTCTGGCCATGACCCAGCAACTGAAGGCTGATTCTAGCCCAGTTTTATTGGGACTAGGATACACCTGGCAAGGATTAGGGGAAACCTCTCAGGCATTGGAGATCTATGGGCAGGCGGCCATCAAGGCAACTACTGCGATCGCAAAAGTCGAAGCCCAACTCAGCCAGCTCAGTCTGCTGATTGAAATCGACCAAATCGCCGCCGCTCAAGCCCTCTTGCCGGACATTCAAGCCCAGCTGCCCCAGTTACCCGCCAGTCGTCGGGCCGTATACGCCCGAGTTAATTTTGTCCAAAGTTTACTCAAATTAACCGCTGCCAACGCTCAAGGAACCATTGTCAATGGACCCGAGATAGTTCAAATCTTGCTTACCGGCATACGACAGGCTCAGCAATTAGAAGATGTTCGGACAGAATCCTATGCTGTCGGCCAGTTGGGTCAGCTCTATGAACAAGCTGGTCAGTGGTCAGAGGCTAAAGAACTAACAGAAAAAGCACTGGCCCTAGTACGAGGGATAAATGCGTCGGAAATTACGTATCAATGGCAATGGCAGCTAGGGCGAATTCTTTGCAGAGGGGACATTACGTGTAGGTTAGGGGCGGACCAAGGCGAAGATAGAGAGACTGCGATCTCAGCTTACACAGATGCTATTACTCAACTTGGTAGTCTACGCACAGATCTAGTCGCTAACTCCCAAATCCAGTTTTCCTTTCGAGAACGGGTTGAGCCCGTCTATCGAGAGTTAGTGACTCTATTGCTGACTCCATCTTCTGACCAAGCCGAGATCAGCCAAGAAAATCTTAAACAAGCTCGCGAAGTAATTGAAGCACTGCAGTTAGCAGAATTAGATAATTTCTTTCAATCAGCATGTTTAGATGCTCAAACCCAAGAAATTGATCAAATTGATCTCACTGCAGCCGTACTATATCCCATCGTTCTCCCCGATCGCTTAGCCGTTATCTTCAAAGCCAAGGGACAACCCTTACATTATTATGAAACCAAACTCCCTGAAGCTACAATCCAAAACAGTCTGAGCACAATGCGGCAGTCTCTCAGTCTGGCATATCCTAACCAACTACGGTTAAAAATCTCACAACAACTCTACGACTGGCTAATAAAACCGGCTGAAGAGTACCTGGCAGAAGACATCAAAACCCTTGTCTTTGTCCCAGATGGTCTACTGCGAAACTTTCCCATTACAGCTCTCCATGACGGCAACCAATACCTCATCGAGAAATATAGTGTTGCCATCAGCTCTGGTTTACAACTATTAGAAACACAGTCACTAGAACCAGACCAATTAAGCCTCTTGCTGGGTGGGCTAACCGAATCTCGTCAAGGATTTTCTGCACTTCCTGCCGCATCCTTTGAAGTGGAACAGATTATGGCTCAAGTTCCCGCTAAGCTGCTTCTTAATCAGAATTTTACCCAAGTCAACTTGCAAACACAAATTCCGCAAGTGGCATCTTCTATAGTGCACATAATAACCCACGGACAATTTAGCTCTAGCCAAGAGGACACATTCATTCTGGCGTGGGATAAAAAAATTAAGACAGAAGACCTGAGTAAAATCATCCAAACCAGACAGCTCAGTACAACAGGCCCCATAGAGCTTTTAGTACTCAGCGCTTGTCAGACAGCTGCTAGCGACAAGCGAGCAGGTCTGGGGCTAGCTGGCTTAGCCTTACGTTCTGGTGCCCGTAGCACCTTGGCCAGCTTATGGTCTGTAGATGACCAATCCACAGCTGAGCTGATGATCAAGTTCTATAACGCCCTATCGCTATCAAAAACGACAAAGGCAGACGCTCTACGACAGGCCCAATTGGCATTATTACAGCAAAAAAGCTATCAGCATCCATTTTTTTGGGCGGCGTTTGTCATAGTAGGAAATTGGATTTAATAGATAGAATACAGGAGTAACAGAGGGTTATCGGAGCATTCACGAGCTAAGTAGGTTGACCCAATTAGCTCCTAGATATCGCAAGCCCCCTTCCGTCCCCCAATTCTGGGGGAGACTAAACTAAAAGACCCCAGAATTGAAGGTTTGGGGGCAGATTCTAAGAAGTTAAATAATTTGTTGATATCTTATAAAAGATTGAACTCACTTACTTAGAAGGCACATCACAATTTTCTGAGCCCTTACAATCAGTATCATTAGATATGTTTTCTACTCACCTCCAACCCAAAACCGTCATTACAGCTGTTATCTCTCTCAATTTTTTACTGTTCGCTGGATTAAGCCCAGCTCAAGCCGTACCTCATAGGTCAGCCACAGTTCAACAATTGGTCTTAGACGATCTGAGTTTTAGCTTTGTCCCACCGGAGGATAGTGGACAACCACGGACCAACCGGGCCGGTGGTCGCAGAGACCAGCTCTGCAATCATTCAACACCGCTCCCTTCTCTTACCCTATTAATTCCACCGACCAATCAAGGACTCACCACCGCCCAACATCCTACATTTTTGATCTATATCCCTCAAACTTCAGCCCAAAATGTATTTCTAAAATTAGAAGATGAGCATGATAATTATCTTTACCACACCACAATTCCTTTACCTGAAGGTTCCGGAATTGTGAGTTTTACAATTCCAAATACAGCACCTGCACTAGAACTTGAGAAATACTACAAAATCTCTTTGGCCATCATGTGCAATACAGCTCTTGATCCTAATGATCCCATTGTAGAAGGATGGATTAAGCGGGTTGAGTCTGACACATCCTTTTCTTCCCAAGAAGAGCAGAAAACTGCCTTGGAACTGAGTGCAGCATATGCGAGCAATGGAATTTGGTTTGATGCTTTAACGATACTCGCTAACCTCCATCAATCTCAGCCCGACAATCCAGACGTGACATTGGCCTGGGAAGAATTCCTTCAGTCTGTAGACTTGGATTCGATTCAAGACGCAATGATACTGAATCCTTTATACTAATAGTCCATAAAGGGTGGGTTTTGGATTAGATCTAAACCAGCTGGTAAGAGGAAAATTTGCGGATGGTAATACCCTATTTCCAGCGCATGTGGTTTAGGCAGGGACAAAGAATTTGTCAATGGCAAATATCTATCATCTCCGCCTGCAGTATAACCGGAATTGTTATTGGTCTAAACATCTTAGGAGTGTTTCAACTATTAGAGTGGGCAGCTCTAGATAGTTGGTTTCGTTTACGTCCTCTAGAAGAGCCCGATTCCCGTATTGTTATTATCACCATAAATGAGCAAGACATCACTGAAGGTATGCGATGGCCTGTCAGTGATGCACGGATGGCTAAATTACTGGAGAAAGTTGCAGCCCAAAACCCTAGGGCTATCGGTCTAGACATCTATCGAGACTTCCCCATCGAGCCCGGACATGAAAATTTAGTTGAGGTGATGCAATCAACCCCACAGTTAATTGGTATTGAGAAAGTTTTTGGAGACCCCGTTGCACCACCGCCTAGTCTGAATGAGCGCGATCAGGTAGGCCTTGCTGATTTCGTCGTGGATATTGACGGTAAAGTCCGCCGAGGGATCGTTTCGGCCCGTACTACTGACGGGGAAGTAAAGTTGAGTCTAGGGGCAAAACTAGCCTTTATCTATTTAGAAGCCGAGGGTATTTTTCCCCAAGCGAATGATGACCAGAGACAAACCTATCAGCTAGGACAGGCACTCTTTCGACGCTTTCAGCAAAATGATGGTGGCTATGTTCGCGCCGATGATGGTGGCTATCAGCTCTTACTAAATTTTAGAGGACAGAGCTGTCTAGAAATAACTCCGCGCTGCCCCTTCCAGACCATATCAATGGGTGATTTTTTAGACGGCCAGAGCCCACCCAATCTGCTACAGGATCACATTGTCCTAATTGGCATCACAGCTCCCAGTCTTGAGGACCAGTTTTACAATCCCTATACCTATGGTAACGCCACCGCTGTAACTGGTGTTGAAATTCATGCCCACCTCACCAGTCAAATCATTAGTGCCGCACTTAATGGACGTGCTCAAATCCAAACCTGGTCTGATCCATTAGAGTATCTGTGGATTTTCGTCTGGTCTAGCTGTGGCATCCTATTAGGTCTCCTATGTCTTAATCGACAGCGATTTACCATAGGACTTTTTTGGTTATTGCTCGCACTTTTATTGCTATTAGGAACTCTTATTGCCGGGTCATATCTAGCCTTCCTAATGGGATGGTGGTTACCTGTTATAGCACCATGTTTGAGCCTCATAGGAGCCGCTGTCATCAGCACAACTCATCTACTTTGGCAAAAATTAAAACTCTCCTACCAAGAATTAGCACAAGCCAATCAACAGTTAGAAAGCTACTCGCAAACCCTAGAACAAAAAGTAGAAGAACGTACCGTAGATCTATTAGCAGCTAAAGAAGCTGCCGACAGCGCCAATCGAGCTAAAAATGAGTTTCTAGCCAACATGAGTCATGAGCTACGAACTCCTCTCAATACTATTTTGGGCATGACCCAGGCATTGGAAGAACAGATCTTGGGTGATCTCAGTGCCAAACAAATTAAAGCATTGCAAGCAACCGAACGCAGTGCCAATCATCTATTAGAACTCATTAACGATATTCTAGATCTAGCTAGGGTCGAATCGGGGGCGTTAGAGTTAGATTGTGCGCCCACCGCCGTAGTACCCCTCTGCCAGTTCTGCCTGACAGTTATTAAACAACAAGCTCACCAAAAAGGTCTTCAGCTAAATTCTAAACTACCTAATAAGTTGCCGTTGTTCATCATGGATGAACGGCGCATACGTGAGGTCTTAATCAACTTGCTGAGCAATGCGGTTAAATTTACACCAGCGGGTGGACAAATCACCCTTGAAGTGAGCTATCAACAACAATCTACTAATTTAGATAGCGGTGACTTTTCAAATCTGAAGAGCCTAATGTTTGTTGTGAGTGATACAGGTATTGGCATTCATCCTGATTATGGAGAAAAACTATTTAAGCCCTTTGTCCAAATTGACAGCGCCCTCAATCGTCAATACAACGGAACAGGTTTAGGGTTAGCCTTGGTAAAACGCATTACCGAACTCCATGGAGGCCACGTCTCAATCATTAGTGAAGTGGGTGTGGGCAGCCGTTTTATTGTTGAACTGCCCTGCGCTATTGCCCTGCCATACCCATCTTCTAGTCCGGAAACTATACCTCCTGATAGTGTCGATTCTGACTCACTACAGCCAGAGAGAATAGCATCAATCTTGTTAGTTGAGGATGATCTAGATAACGTTGAGACTGTTAAAAGCTATCTAACGGCTAAAGGGTATTTTATTCGAGTCGCCAATGATGGTCATCAAGCAATTGCTGCGGCCCTGTCAGCCAAGCCTGACATGATATTGATGGATATTCAAATGCCAGGAATGGATGGATTAGAAGCCATGCAGCGAATCCGGAATGAACCAACTATAGCCGATGTTTTAATCATTGCACTTACGGCCCTAGCGATGAAAGAGGATCGAGATCGTTGCCTTGCGGCAGGGGCTGATGATTATCTGAGCAAACCGGTTAACTTAGGACAACTTTTAGTCAAAATTGATATGCTTTTAGCCAAGCAAATACAGTCTTAACAAAACTGTTCTCAGCTAGTTTCAGTCCCATTTAATAAAATTAAAGATAGTCAGACAAAAGTGAGGAAAGTTAGAAAAGTAAGCTAACCATAAATTTTTATCGATTTTGCATGACTTAACCGTAGGTACTGATAATGTACCATTAGGAAGTTTTAATAAAAAATAACGACAATAGATCACGACAATCTAATCACTACAAAGGATTCAGCCCACTTTAAAAATCTCTGTATGAGAAACACCCATGAGACTGACAAAAATCTCTTCATTTTTTCGACGACTGACGCTTGATTACAATGTCGAAGTGAGTCCAACCATCGACTGCAAAGAGGGAAATATAATTGTTGCTCAATCTTTAGGCGACTCCCCTCAAAGTGCTAGGCAGTGTTGTCCGTAACAACATTTCGCTCAATCTGAGTGATGAGGCAATTTCCTGAGTATTGGGGATGTAAACGTAGGGATAAAAAGAGGGTGCGATCGCAACCATATCAAGCACACAAAATTAAGCGCACAAAATGAGCAAGTATTAACATCATGGCCAGACATAAACATTCTGCTCAATACAATGTATGTGTTGAACCTATCCATCGAAGCTCCTCTTATTTCTTTGGGTCAGCGCCATCCGTAGACATGGACCGCAGCGATAAAATTTGGTACCAGTGCCACCATGATCGAACAGTGTAGTATCTTTACCTATTATCATTTGACTCAACAACAACGTCAGGAGTAGGGCATAAGCGACAGTCTCATTCGTCTGAGTCTGGGGTATGAAGATATGGATTTATTGATTGAGGATTTATCTCAGGCATTGGACAAACTTACATAGGGCAGCGATATCACTGCCCGCTGATTTTACAGAGCTTGAGCGT
>JBCDFI010000257.1:0-7372 GCA_039178155.1 Cyanobacteria bacterium P01_H01_bin.105 | reverse complement strand
GGTTGTGGTCCCCGTCTAGCGGACTATCCAACATTTGCCTGAGCAGATTCTTGAGGTAGCGAATAGCCGCATCCGGAGGCAGCGTTTCCTCTCGCATTCGAGCCTGGAGTGATTCAATAATCTTGTCAGTGGCTTCTACCCCAACATCGGCCTGTAGCAACAGCGCCTCAATTTCATAGATAGCATCTTCATTGAGTGGCCCCTGACCTACCACCGCCTTTAGCTGATTGACTAGCCCCCGTCGGGTTTTGCCTAGGCCCTGACGCAGCTGATTGAGCCAGGTAATTTCTTCGAGAGAGATATCATCTGGACGCCGCCCTTGGGAAGCAAGCACCTCTGCTGACCAGAGAAAGGCCTCATCCAAATCAACGTCGGGCATCACCAGTTCCGGTTCCGGTTCTGGTGCTGATGTAGGCTCGGGGTCAGGCTCCACAATGGCCGTTTCCCTGAGCTTGGCTAGACGGGCCTCTCGCTCAGCCTCTGCTGCTTTTGCCCAAAACGGGGCCGCAACGGAGGCAGACTGTTGGGGAGTATCTTCTGCATCTGTTGCTGGATCTAGAGTTTCTGGAGGAGGGGAAGTCTCGGCAGCCGGGGCCAATATTTCGTCAGTGGCTGTTTCCGTGGTCGCCGATGTTTCAGGAGCTACCAGTGTTTCAGCAGGTAAAATCTCAGCCTGAGCTTCTACGAGTTCCTCATCGGATACAGGATCTTCTATCTGAGGCGTTTCCTCTGATTTTGGTCCATCTAACTCTGGCTCGTCTGCTTTTGGCCCAGCTGATTCCGGCTCAGTAGCTTCAGCTGCCTCAGTTTCTGTCTGCTGCTGCTGGATATTTTGGTAAGCCGCCTTAGCCCAGGCTAGGTAGTCTTCAGCATTGGCAGGAGCCTCATTTTCTGCTGAGTCAGTCTCTGCAGATGAAGTATCGATCGTACTTTTATCTGTTTCAACAGTCTCTGCAGTCTCCTTTTTAGAAGACTCGTCATAACCACGGCGAAACCAGTTAAATGAAGACATAGCAAATGGGCAGAGAAAGATGGGCAAAGTGGACATGCCACTGGCTGAGGGTGGATATGTTCACCCAAGGAGTAGAAAACCTCAAAGTCCCCCAAAATTGAGGGATTTAGGGGGCCAGTCAGCATACTTGATACTTTTCATATAATCCCTAAGGAATATCTTCAGAAGGGTCACTATCGATCTCTGGATCGGCAGCCGGTTGGGATAGCTTGAGAGGAGCGGATCTAGCCTGTAGTTTCTGGTTTTCGATTTGATCAGTAACCCGGCGCATGACTCCATTAATAAACCGATAGCCATCCTCATCACTGTATCGTTTAGCGATTTCAATAGATTCATCAATGGCAATACGTTTATCGACGGCCATATACAAAATCTCGGTCAGGGCAATCCGCAAAATGTCACGATCTACGCGGGCCAGACGTTTGAGGTTCCATCCCACCATAGCGCTATCTAGCTGCTGGTCAATCTCGTCGCGATGTTGAATCAGCTGCGTAATAATTCTCTGGGAATACGTTTGAACGTCTTTTTGGCCTGCCAGCTGGACAAATTCTGGCAACTCTGTCGCCGCTCCCAGGCGGTTGATAGCTGTTTGCACCTTTTCAATGGCACCTTTAACAGTCGCCTGGGCACTGCGCAGATCGCCTGAGCGTGTTTCGCTATTGAGTAGCTCACGGTTACCTTGTACAAGCTCTGCCGAGGCGGCTTCTAGTGCTTCTTTCATCTCGCCAGTCAGCGAACGAATAGCCTCAGTTAGCAGCATTTCAACAGAGGGGACAGACGATTGCTTACTGCGTTTGGGATCGTCCGTGAGCTGGCTCATACCAAGGAGGGCCAGCTCACGAGCAATGCGACGGGATTGCATGATAATGGGAAGTGGTGGGTCTAGCTCAGCTATCTTATCAGTCAGTGCGTGGAAGTCACACCAGGCGCAACTAAGCTTGCTGATCGATGTTGACGAGTTCAACGGTGGTTTCCGGTGATTCTGCCTCAGAAGATGACGTTTGCCCAGAGGTCGTGTGGTTTTCTTCCTCTGTGTTTTCCTCGTCTCTAGCTGTGTCTTGAAAGCTATGGTCTGGGCTGATCGCTTCTTTGTCTGCTAGAGCCTCAGCCAAATTAGGGCCAACAATCCCTCCAGACAGCAGCACCTTAAAGGCTTCTTCGATAGAAATTTCTAGGTTGACCACATCTGTTTCAGCTACCACGGCATACCAGCCACTGGTGGGGTTAGGCGTCGTTGGCACAAAGACACTCAACATCTTCGAATCAGGATTCATAGATGTGGCCGAGCTGGTGACAAATGCAATCGCCCAAACACCACGACGGGGATATTCCACCAGTACAACCCGCCTAAACTGACTCTTGGTATCTTGCAAGACGGTCTCAAGCAGCTGCTTGAGCGTTTTGTAGACAGGTCCTGCCAGCGGTATCGATTGCAGGACTCGCTCACCAAAATCTAACAGCCAGCGACCCGCAATGTTGCGGGCCATCAGACCAATGAGCAAAATCGCTAGCAGTGGCACTGCAAACCCAACCCCAAGGTTAAACAAGGCGACCAGGGCAGGATGTAAATCGGTAAATGGACTGAGCTGCTTGGGAAATTTTGTCAGCGCACGAATAACCCAGCTGGCTACAGTGATGGTTAGCCAAATCGTTGTGGCGAGGGGAATAACCACCAGAAGACCTGCAATTAGGTCATTTTTCAAACCTTGCTGGAAGTTTTTTAGCACGGGCTGACGTCTCGGTTACAGTCGTAGCAGTTCAGGATGGGCGATTGGTAGTGCCTGTTTCAGAAAACGATGGCGGTGCGTAGCTCACCACTCTATATATCCTAAATTATTTATGACACATGGCTGGGATCGGTGTGGGGATTTGGCAACTCTACAGCTGGAGGACTTGTCGAGCTAGGGTCAGGTAAATAAAGACTCCGAACACATCCACAACGGTGGTAATAAAGGGAGCTGACATTAGGGCCGGGTCAAATCCGAAACTCTGAAAAAGAATGGGCAAAGCAGCGCCAGCGCTAGAGGCTAAAACTGAGATCGCTACCAGGCTACAGCCCACGGTCAGGGCGATACCGACGTCGATAGCAGGTAAAACGTACATGACTCCAGTAACAACCAGACCTAGCATTAAGCCTAAAAAAGCACCTGCGATCGCTTCTCTACGAATCACTTGAAAGGCCTCTCGCAGCTTCAGTTCATCCGTATTTAAGCCGCGAATGACGACGGTTGACGATTGCGCACCGACATTGCCGCCAGTACCAATTAACAATGGAATAAACGAAGCCAGTACAGCTACCTGCTGAATTAAATCTTCCTGGCTTTTGATCACAGCGGCGGTAAACGTATTGGCTACCAGCAACACCGACAGCCACACCACCCGCTTGCGCGCTACGATCAGTAAGTTGGTCTGAAAGTAGTTATCGCCGCCAGACTGAACCCCTCCTAGGGCATAGATATCCTTAGTCGCTTCTTCTTCTAAAATATCGAGCACGTCATCGACGGTAATGATACCGACTAGACGCTCTTCTGTATCCACCACAGGAACTGCCAAAAAGTCATAGCGCTGGATCAATCTAGCCACCTCTTCTTGATCGATCCCTGTTTGCACTGAAACAACTTCACGGGTCATCAGATCCCCGATGGTTTGGTCAGGCTGCCCGGTCACCAACATCCGCAGCGATAGAATGCCCGTTAGCCGTCGGGCGCGGTCGGTCACATACAGGTAGTAAACCGTTTCACTGACGCTGGCCAATTTACGAATGTGGTTTAGCGCCCTCTCCACGGTCCAGTTTTCTTTGAGGGCGATGTACTCCGGGGTCATGGCCCGCCCAGCCGTACCGGCTTCATAGCCTAATAGCAGGGCTGTGGATTCACGTTCTTGGGCACTGAGCTGTTGCAGCAATTGTCTTACTACCTTGGCGGGGAGTTCATCAAACAGTCGAGCCCGGTCGTCAGGAGACATTTTGTCGACAATGTCGATCACATCCTGACGCTTAAAGTCTTCAACCAGGTTTTGTTGAATACTGGAGTCTAGGTTTTCATAAACTTCGATGGCTTCAGCTTTGGATAACAGCCGAAATGCAAGCGCCTGCATCGCTTCAGGCAACCCTTCAATCGCTTCAGCAATATCGGCAGGCTGTACAGGAACAAGTAGCGCTTTGGCCCCTTGATAATTGTCCTGTTCTAATAGGGCTTGCAGTTGCGATCGCACCAGTTCGCGCAGTTCTCTGCGCGAAAACGATACAGCGCTTGTAGCTTGTTCAATATCCGCCAAGGAAGGTATCCCCTATCCAGTTGCCTATAGTCTAGTGGTGGAACGGACCCAGAACGAAAAAAATCCTGCAAATTTCTTGGCAAGATTTTTTTAATACTCAGATGAGTATCGGCGCTAGCCATAAGAGTTTGGAATTTTTTATCTAGCTAATGGGGCAGCAGATATAGACTACTGATCACTGCCTTATGCAGCCGTCAACCCCCGATGCTTCAGCAACGCCTCAGTGCTAGGCTCACGACCGCGAAACGCCTGAAACACCTCCATAGGATGACGGCTACCCCCCAAAGCCAGGACCGTATCGCGAAAACGCTTGCCAGTTTCCTGCACCGCTGCTTCATTATCAATGCCCACCTCTTCAAAGGCAGCAAAGGCATCCGCACTGAGCACCTCAGCCCAGAAGTAACTGTAATAGCCAGCCGCATAGCCCCCTGCAAAGATGTGGCCAAAGCTACAGAGAAACGTATCCTCAGCCAAAGGAGGTAGAATACTGGTCTTTTGAGCCAGCCGGTTGCGCACATCCCAAATCGTTTCAGCACCATCGGGCTGGTAGCGAGAATGTAGCTCAATATCCAGCCAGCCAAAATTCACCTGGCGCAAAATCGCATTGCCCGTCATAAAATTACGGACAGCCAGCAGCTTTTGATAATCCGCTTCAGGCAAAGACTCTCCGGTTTTATAGTGCCGTGCCATTTTGAACAACGTACTGCGGTCATAGCACCAGTTCTCCATAAACTGGCTAGGTAGCTCAACGGCGTCCCACTCCACATTGTTAATACCCGCAGCGCCTGCATAGTCCACCTGAGTCAGCATGTGCTGCAAACCATGCCCAAACTCATGAAAGAGAGTTTCGACTTCACGAAAGGTCATTAGGCTGGGTTGACCATCCACAGGTGGGGACTGGTTACACACCAAATAAGCAACCGGTAACCGCACCGAACCTGACTCCGCCCGCGCCCGCACAACGCATTCATCCATCCAGGCACCGCCCCGTTTTTCAGCCGGTCGGCTGTAGGGGTCAAGATAGAAGTAGGCCACCGGCTTGTCGCTAGCATCAGCAATAACAAAGTAGCGCACGTCTGGATGCCATACCGGAGCCTGACCATCCGCAGCTGTGATAGTGACACCAAAGAGGCGACTGGCTAATTCAAACAGACCATCCAGGACTCGGGGTAGCGGAAAATAGGGCCGCAGCTCTTCGTCATTAAGATCAAAGTCTGTTTCTCGCATCCGCTCTGCCCAAAAAGGGATATCCCACTGTTTGAGGTCATCAGCTTCCGGCGCATTCTGAGCTTGAGCAAAAGATCTCAGCTCATTGAGTTCTTTTACAGCCGAGTCGTAGCTGGCACTGCGTAGTTCCTCCATCAACGCTTCTACAGCATCAACTGAGGGTGCCATTTTTCTGGCAATACTTAGATCAGCATAGGTCTCAAAACCCAGTAGATTTGCCTGCTGTTTTCTCAAAGCCAGGGTTTTATCAATTAGCGGAGAGTTGTTGAGTTCGCCCGATGAGGCACGACTCACGTAGGCCCGGTAGAGCTGTTCTCGCAAGTCTCGACGACGGCTGTGCTTGAGAAAGGGACCGTAACTCGGAATGTCCAGGGTAATCCGCCAGGGACCTGTTTCCGCAGTGGCAGTTTCGTCTCCGGCATCGCGGGCATTTTGGGCCGCTAGGCTAAGCAAACTGGGGGGTAACCCGGCAATATCTTCTTGAGTCTTTAAGGTCAGGCTAAAGGCCTTAGTGGCATCTAGCACATGGTTAGAAAACTGAGTCGATAACTCTGCCAGCTGCTGCTGAATGTGATTGAACTGTTCCTTAGCCTCACCTTCTAACCCCACACCGGAGAGTTCAGCATCACGAATAGCGGCGTCGACAATTCGTTGTTGAGCAGGACTAAGACTGGTCTCTTTTATCAGCTGCTTAAAGCCGTTATAAAAGGCTTTGCTCTGGCTTAAGCGGGTGGCAAACTGCACCAGGGCAGGCTGCACAGCTTCATAGGCCGCTCGCAGCTCCGAACTGTTTTTAACGCCCATGAGATGCCCCAAAACACCCCACGTCCAGCCGAGACGTTCACTGATTTTGGTCAGGGGTTCTGCCAGACCGTTCCAGGTGGGGGTCATGGTTTGCTCTAAAGATTCTAGAGCCGCTGTCAGATCGTCAAGTAGCTTAGCGATGGCTGGCTCTACTTGATCAGGCTGAAACTGATCAAAAGGGGGAAGACCGTGGCCGACCAAGAAAGGATTCATGGCAGCAGGAGCACTGGTAGTTGCCGTGGAAGTCATAGGTGCCTTAGAAAAATAAATGTGACTGAATTTCAGAAAAACTAGCTTTCCAGAATCATTCCGACTTAGATTTTATCTTACTGTGATTTTTTGTGGGTGTGGGTGCCGTTAGGCTGGATGTCTGTGTCAAATAGCTTATCGGGCTTCTATAGTTTGTGGTTCAAGGGCCTGCAGGATGCGAGCAGCTTGGGTAATGACACTTTCGCCACCGTTGACAACAACTAAGTATTCACCTGCTTCGATGCGATCGCGATACGGCGTTTCATTATTGTTAAACAGCAGCGGCGGTCCACCACCAATAAAAAAGCTGCCCATCAATCCAGACCCGGCTCCTAGGAGACCACCCAGTAGCTGATTGCCCAGCCTTCCTGCCCATGTAAAGGTATCCAGGCCCGTAATGGTGTCAAATACAAACCCGCCGCCAAAGCCAAAGGGAACGAGCCAGATCGCCATCCGTCGAACTTGGGTCCAGGCCGCTTCTTTTGGATTTTGAAGGCCAAACTCGTCGGTGGTCTTATATCCTTTCCCGAGAATGGCGATATCGTCCATAGCAAAATTGTTTGCTTTTAGTCTGGCGTAGGCTTCTTCGGCATTGGTGCGATCGCAAAAAGCAGCGACAAGATATCTCATGGGGATGCAGACGGTAGGAGCTTGAAGTCAGGGTAACCCAACAATTCCTATTATTCCTGGTCCGCTACATTTTGGATGGTGTTGATTACCTGTCTTAATCGTTTTGATATCGGGGCAAACTGTCGATTGCGCTAGCATTGGCATACTCGCCATTTTTCACGACCATGGTTCTCC
>JBCDFI010000256.1:0-7380 GCA_039178155.1 Cyanobacteria bacterium P01_H01_bin.105 | reverse complement strand
GTTGAGCAGGATCGAATCCAAAAGATTGTTCAGGTTCTTCTTCAAATTCCTCCTCGAACACCTCTTCGAATTCTTCTGGGGTTTCTGTAATACTTTCCTCTAACTGTTCAGGTACTTCTGTTAGGACGGTAGGTACTGCTGGAACAGCTGGTGGCGCTTCTGGCAGCGCTTGAAGTGCTTCTGGTGGTAGTGTAGGCTCTGTTGGTGCCAAAATATCGCTGAGGCTTACGGCTTCAAGCACTACCTTTTCCTCTGGCTCTGGCTCTACGACCTCTTTTACCTTTGGTGCCGATAGATCAACGGTTGGCAAAACTAACAATGCCCCATGCACTCCTAATGCCATCCATACAACTGGGCGTTTAAGAAAACTGGCTCCATAGCCTGATAGCTGCGCAGTTACATACGGTAGTGCCTGGATAAACAGAATGGGTTGCATCGCAAGGTTTTTGCCCATTGTGGTTAAACGTTTGCGAGATTCAGAGGGAGCAACACTAACCATGCTGTGGGAAATGAAGAACAAATACTAAGGAAACCTTGGAGGAGCGAACATTCCCCCAAGGCATAATGGTTGATGCACACTGAGTGTGTGAATGTTGAAAGGTCGCATCAGCCCCTCTCTTGAAGACGTATGACCCCTCAAGGGAGATACTGGACGATTTGATTAATTCAAAACAGTATTTGCTTCTGCGTCGTAGGCTTCCAAGGTAGAGTCGGTGGCGGTGTCAGGAAGAGGAACATAGCCGACATCAAGAATGAGCTCACCAGCATCAACCTGCTCAATGTAGAACTCTACGAAATCAGCAACTCCAGTATCGGAGTCAGCCAATGCCGCAGTGTTCACATAGATAAAGATGGGACGACCCAAGGGTTGATATCTATCAGCTTCAACGTTATCTACAGTGGGTTCAACAAACTCACCTAGGTCTTCGTTGTAAATGCTAACGGCTTGCAGAATATCGGCGTTCTCTGAAAAGTAAGCTAGACCAAAATAGCCGATGGCATATTCATCGCTCGCTACACCCCGCACCAGCAAGTTGTCATCTTCACTAGCGGTGTAATCGGCACGACTTACCCCACCGTCGCCGTTGATTTCATCGGTGAAGTAATCAAATGTACCGGAATCAGTACCAGGACCATACAGACCAATCTCTTCATCTGGCCAGCTGGGGTCAAGCTGATTCCATCGGGTGATCACGCCCTCAGCTTCAGGGGCCCACATGGTATTTAACTGAGCAGGTGTTAGTTCAGTTGCCCAGTCGTTGGCAGGGTTGACAACAACTGTTAGCGCGTCATAAGCAACGGGAACAGCAATGTATTCAACGCTGTTCGCTGCGCAAAGCTCTTTCTCAGTATCCTTGATGGGGCGAGATGCGTTAGAGATAACAGTCTCACCAGCACAAAACTTTTT
Organism: Cyanobacteria bacterium P01_H01_bin.105; assembly: GCA_039178155.1. Classification (GTDB taxonomy): domain Bacteria; phylum Cyanobacteriota; class Cyanobacteriia; order Phormidesmidales; family Phormidesmidaceae; genus Leptothoe. Next base: position 5,972 of record JBCDFI010000256.1, on the reverse strand, counting down.
GAAGCCGCCGCCAGTACCGGAAATGCCGACAGTAATATTCGCACCGCTGTTGGCAATAGAGTACTCTTCAGCCATTGCTTCAGTGATAGGAAAAACGGTACTAGAACCATCAATGGCAATAGACTGAGCAACTGCAGAAGTTGCAGTCAAAACACCTGCTGTAGCGACTGCAGCTACTGTGCCGAAAAATTGAGCGAACTTAACCATAACTACACACTCCGTGGCTATTTGTTCAGGCCACGAAGTAATGTAACGGCACCAAGCTAAGACCAGCTGATTGCTGGGTTAAGACCAGGCATTTTCTTGTTTAAGACTAGGTAAAAGTGAAGACAAGCTTTGAATGCCTTGAGTTGCACACTTTAAATTAGGTGATGTCATCAACATGTTGAAGAAGCTAGACCTTGCCTTCAAAATATCTGTACCAGACAGCATTGCCGATGACGGTAAGAATCAGAATACTGCCACCACCTATCAATACCAGCATGGGATTGTATCCCCCCCGCGTTAGATTCTCCATCCACAGACTAGTCGTGTCAGAGGGGGATAGCTGATTAGCTAAAAATGGTGTGAGGTAAATGAGTGCTCCTCCGCTGAGTAACCAACCCACCATGGATGTGAGTAGGAAAATAGTTTTACCTTTAGTTTGGGTACTCATGGGAATCTCTTGTCGAAAATTACTGAGTGGCCAATGGTGTACCCGTCAAGCAAGCACCGGCCAATGTTGCTCCATCAAAATTGGTATTATCTATACTGGCACACAAAAGATTGGCCTGGGTTAAGTTCGCGCCTCGCAAAATCGAACCACTCAGATTGGCTTCTTCTAAGTCAGCTCCAGATAAATCTGTACCAGCAAGGTTAGCGTTACTCAAATCAGCATTCCGAAGGTTGCATCCAGACAGGTTGGCTCCTCGTAAATCAGATCCTCGCAAATCGACCGCCATTAGATTGAGATTGCTTAAAACGGCACCGGCCAAAAATGCGCCAGCGAAGCTGGTATCGGTTGTATCTGCTTCAAGTAAAACGGCACCCCGTAGATCGGCATTGCGCAAATCTGCGGCTATGAGGTTTGCCCCCATTAAGTCGGCACCCCGCAGATTTGCGCGGAGATCGGCTTGTTTAAGCATCGTGCCGTTAAGATTAGCTCCCTTTAGATTGGCTTGGGCTAAGTTTGCACCCGTGAGGTCTATGCCTGCTAATTCAGCTCCCATCAGGTCTTTTTTTTGCCCTTGAAGAATAGCCTCAATTTCTGATGCACTCATGAGGTAATCTCCTTAGATGCTGGCTGTTGATGCTGGTCGATGGCTGAGGGTTTGAGGTCTTCAAGCCATACGGCTGGCTGCTGGCTAGGACGCTCTGGTATTTGTAACATGCCGATTTCGGCCAAGCGGACAACTGTACTTAGGGACTCAACTAGATTGGGATCAAAACGGCGATCGCTGTGTTGCGCGCAGGTTGCCAAGGCATCACCCAAGGACATGGCGGTGCGCTCACCTCTAGTTTGAGTAAGTTCCTGAAAGTAAGCAACGAGCCCTAAAATTCTCGATTCTATCGGAATTTCTTCGGCTTTTAATCCATCTGGGGTACCACTACCGTCCCAATACTCCAGCTGATGGGTAACGATGCGGCTAATGGGGGCTAGCTCAGGCATAGAGGATAATAGCTGGCCACCTAAAGCGGCGCGATCGCGCCAGAACACCAAGCTAGCTTTATCTAATTGGTCAGAGGTTTGCTGAAAGATTTCCTTGGGAGCTTTTGCTAGACCAATGCGATACAGGAGCCCTGCTAGTCGCAGACGACGCAGCTTTAAGGTGGGCAAATCCAGTAGCTGACCCAGGGTCTCGGCTAGGGCGGCAACCTGTAACGAAGCGGTAGGATTGGCCGAGTCCCGTTCATCAATTTTTTGGACCATGCGCAAAAAAGCCTGTAGCTTATTGGCGGCCAAATTACGATTGAGCTTGTAGGCTTGTCCTTCTAATTCCCACAGTTCGCGAGTCTGACGGCTAACGGTTACCAGCTGCTGCTGACTACTCTGTAAATAGTTAACAATGCGCGAGACTACACCGCTCAGGTCTGTGGAGGTCCCTGTAGGATTACTTATCAGGGTGTTGTACTGTTCTGTAAGCTGGTCGGCAAGGACGCTATCATAGGCTCGCATCCGCTCAATCAAGATTTTGGCTGCGGCTTCTACGGGACCACGCTCAAAGGTCCAGAGACCATAAAACTTGCGTTCAACGTCTACGGACGGAACGCTGTCGCTGCGATATTCGTCATCGGATAACTCGTGGCACAGCACCATGGATGCATAGCCGGGAGCCAAAATAATTAGATTCCATTCCTGAGTTAGGCTGTCGCTTGCCTGCAGATCAACCAAGTCTACGTTTGCTAGCTGACTGGTGCTATGGTCACCAAAGCCACTGTCGGGAACGGCTGCGATCGCAACGCGCTCTGAACAACGCGCAATGTCCAAGTAGCGATCGGCCTCCTGGAGGTACCACTTACCCTGTTGAAATGTAACCAGGACCAGCGGCTTTTCCCCACCGGGCTGCTCCAAAATATGATCTTCTAGGGCATGGCAAAGTGCCACAAGCGTATTTTTGAAATAAACGCCATAGCTGGACGGCATTTGCCCCTCGGGCAAGATGACTTGTAATTGATTAAGGGTAGCCTCAGAGTTCATAGCAAGACTCTTAGTGAACCAGTTAAGCGTCTGAATCCCAGAATAAAAAACTAACTTGCCGAGCTTTAAATCTTGCCAGACGGAGCTTAGCCAAAACAGCTAGGTAACCTCTATGATTTCATATTTTGATGAAAAGCGTGGCACGTCTTCTGTAAGTCATGCCCAATGGCTGAAATAAATCTAGGCTAGCTCTATCCATTCAGTATTTTGGTATGCCTGAAACGGTCGATATTGATCATTATCGCTTTCAAGCTCAACAAAGTAGGTAGCTGAAATGAGTGAAAATACTTACCTTTTATAGAGGTCCACATGGTTACGATTTGTGGGGCCTGTCGTAATGGAGCGAAATAAGGTGACTAACCCGTCTCAAGATCCTCAAGATCAAAGCTGCCCTATATGCGGAGTTGATATCGTCAATGATGTTGTTCAGTTCGCTAATGGTTCAACAGGCACCCGTGCCAGACTCTATGCGCGGGTCTGTCAATACGCCAAAAAGCCAGACTGCATCAATCAAGACAAAGCATTAATTGGTGAAGTGCTTCAGGAAGACGGTTTTATGGAAGCGCCGCCGATTAACTTTGGAAGCTAACTCAAGCGCTCTGCCACTTGTTTGAGACGCTGCAGCTGGGCTTCCATATCTTGCTTAGTCCAGCTAGCAGCAAACTGATTAAAGCCAAACGCTATTAGCGGATTAGGAATTTCAAACTCGAATCGGTTGATCAGCTGAGTGCCGGTTTCTTCAGGTACGCATTCCCAGCGGTCTCTGCCTGTAAAAAAGCCGGTAAATTCCCATACGATCAACCCCGGAGCCCGTTCTGCTACCGTGCTGATGAGGCTGGGCCGCAGGAGTGGGACTTGGATGATAAATTTTGTCTGACTGCCTAAATCTGTGCTCCAGGTGTCAGTCATCGGTTCACAACGTAGAGCTGGGTTAAGCCAACGGTGCATGAGTTCACGGTCGGTGATACATCGCTCAACAGTAGTGGCATTGGCTCTGATAGCAATAGACTGCTCGAAAATAGCCATAAAAACAAAGAACGGCAGCGGTTGAGTACTGCCGTTTATTTTTACTTATCTAGGACCCGATTGCTCTAGTGGTTGTGATGAGCAGGGTGCTTCTGTCTATCATGCTGCTGATCATGGTGATGGCTATGCTCACCGTGATGATGACCGTCATGGTGATGATGATCATGGCTGTCATGAGAATGAGCGACAAAAGACGCTGCCAGACTTTCTCGATGACGTTGGCTCACCACCATCCCTTGATCGCCAATCAGGTCTGTAATCAATCCATCAACCCAGCCAGCTGCCATCGCCAAAAACTCATCGGTGTCATTGACGCAGGGCATTTGCACATAGGTAACATCGGGACGCTTACGCCGTAGATGACCGATAATGTGCTCTACATCTAATAATGTTTCATGATTCTCGGTGACAAACCCGATGGGCATAAATACTAGGGCTGTAGCGCCCAAATCCATAAGGTTTTGAGCCGCTAGCGTGACATTGGGCTGAGTCCATTCAATCATGGGTGTGTCGTGGTTCAGCCAGCCAATGGTCACCAAGGGATAGTTATAAATCAAGCGCTCTCGAACAGCGTCGTAGAGCAGCTGACTTTCGGTAATCCCAGAGGTAAATCCTTTGGCTTTATGGGGACAGCCGTGATTCATTAACACAATGCCGGTTTGCGATGGCAGGTGGGCAACAGCTAGATGCTCACGAATTTTGTCTTCTACCTGGCGAGCCAGCAAGTCAATATAGTCAGGCTGATTGTAGAACGATGGCATATAGCGTGTGCCCTGAAGCCAATGGTCTTCTCCACCTTTAAATGTTTGAGCTAAGGCGTTGTTGACCTGCTCTACTGCAATCCCACTGGTGAAAATAGAATCAACCACCAGCAGCGGGTAGATCAGTAGCTTTGTAAAGCCTTGGGCTTGAACCTCTTCTAGTACCTGGTTGGGTAAAAATGGGGCGCAGAAGTTAAATGCCTTAAAGACGGTAACTCGGTCCCCCCACTTAGCTTGCAAATGCTTTTCAATTCCCTCGCGCTGACGCTCAAAAATGGCATTGTGGGGTGAAATAAAGTGATCGTGCTGGTGATCCCACTCATGACGATCAAACAAGGCCAAGATTTTGGCCATGGGGGGATAAATCCAGGTGGGAACCGGAGCAAACTTAGCGGTCAGCAGATTAAGGGCTTGTTCGTTGTAGTTAGCAAAGTCTTCGTAGCTTTCAACTTCGCCGTATCCCATGAGCAAAACTGCTACGCGATCATCAGGGTTGCTGGAGTGGTCTGGAGTGGATAGATGCGTGCGCGAAATCGCAACCATAAAAAATGAGCCTCAAAGGTGGGTTAGGCATCTGCCAAAAACTAACGGTACTCCACTTATTCTGCCAATCCTCGTAGTCCTTGTAAGAATTTAAGACTCTTGAGATGAATCGACATGTATCTGTTGCTATTTCTTGAGTTTTAAATCGGTCTTAAAGCGTTTATTGCTTGTACGTCAGTGTGGCTCAATCACTCCACAGACGTCTTCTCTCTGGCCCCTTGAGCTTTTCGTGGGTATCGCGCAGCAATGTGGGAATATCTAGCTGCTCTGGGCAACGGGGTAGACAGTCACCGCAGTTGGTGCACCGACTACCCTTGCGACCTGAAAACCAGTGTCCGGCCCGTTCAAACATGCCGTAGCGATACTGGCCAAACTGGGTCATGTCGTAGGCGACGGCCAAGTTCCTGAGTCGTAGTACCTCAGGAATATTGATGGTTTCTGGACAGGGCAAACAGTCATAGCATTGGCGACAGCAATCGGTTCCTAACGCTTCTTGCTGGGAATGTTCTAGCTGTTCTAAGGCAGCGTGTTCTTTTGTGGTCAAGCGTGCTGTGCTGTCGGCTTGCAACGGCCAATCCAATTCGGCAGGCACAGCAGGCCCGACGCTGAGGGTGGTGATACGTAGGTCGCTCAGTAGCCAGCGATAGGTTAGCAACAGCGGGTCAAATGGATAACACAGTTCTTTGAGCTTGTCGGGTGGCGTGTAGAGCTGTCCTCCCTTATCGGCTGGAGAAATGATGAAAATTCCCAGATCTCGCTGGTGTGCAAGCTCAATAGCGGCAGCGTTGCGTTGATTAAAAAAATAATAGTGGAGGTTAATAAAACTAATGATGGGATGTGCGATCGCACCCATCACTACCTCCAATGAGCCATGGCTAGAGGCTCCTACATGGCGCACTCGACCATCCCCTAGCACTTGGGTTAAACCTGGCATCATCGTATCGATTTGCTGTAGATGTTCAGAG
>JBCDFI010000255.1:0-7420 GCA_039178155.1 Cyanobacteria bacterium P01_H01_bin.105 | reverse complement strand
TTTCTTAAGATAAAATTCAACAATTTGCTGCAGAGTTCGATCAGCCGCCTGCAGCTCATTGGCGCGATAGTGGTTCACATCCGCCAGCATGACATCGCCCTGGGCATCTAGCTGAGCCCGCTCGACAAAGTTAGCTAGATCCTCTTGCAAAATGCTAGAAGTGCAAGTAGGTGTCAGCACGATTAGATCGGGATTTTCTTCCTTATCCTTGCGGGTGATATTATCCACCACTTTTTCCTGGGAGCCTCGGGCCAGTACATGCCGGTCAACGACGCTGGTGGTCACTGGTGTAAAATCTCGCTCACGAGAGAGCATGGAGCGCATAACGTTAAAGTAGTCATCCCCCAGCGGGGCATGCATAATTGCATGGACATTCTGAAATGAGCTGGCAATACGTAAGGTGCCGATATGAGCAGGGCCGGCATACATCCAATAGGCCAGTTTCATACAAAGCGCTCCAAGAAAATGAAAAATGATCTGGGGTGGGTTAGGACAATCGTCCGATCCTCAGAATATGGGAGTCCTTAGAAGAACACGGCCATTACTCAACGATTCGCAACGGTTTGTAAGAATGAGACATAGTCGGCAGAGTGAGTGATTCGCACCAAGGATGTTTTGATCGTTTCGTAGCGCATTTTGCAGCGCATTATATGAAGTTCGCCGATATGATAGGCACCATAAAGTTTGTATGTAGTTTCCAAGACCCCCCAGATTGTTCTGGAACGGTCGCTCTACCATGTGGAGTACTTACTATACAACGTCATTTAGTGTTCCTTAGGAGGCCAGCATGCGGTCTATTGTCAGCGGTCTGGGTTTGATGGGTGTATTGCTAGGATTGGCCACGCCCGTATCAGCCGAGGTGCTGTTACAGGCTGGTGCGACCGAAACAAAATTGGTAACAGCGGACGCCTATCGTTCTACGCGTCATCCGCTCACAGCAGAAGTCGGACAAACTGTTGCGATTAAGCTAAAGCTGGCAAACAACAATCCTGGCATTGTTAGCCGTGTGGCGGTATACGTGGCAGGTAAATATACTCCTCTGGTGGTGGACAATCAGATGAGCTATCGCACGGTTGACCCGACTCAAAAGTCTCGTATTAGTCACTTAGTGGTATTAACGCTGCCCGGTGATCAAACAGGTGTCGAGATGAACTACGAAATCGAACCGCTATTTGATTATGATGTTGAGCCGTCGTTTGCCGTTGAAAATCTAGAGAGTGAGGCGATAGTCTCTGATGCGATTGTTCCGTCTACTGTTCGCTATCAAATGACGGTAGAAACAGCAACAGTCTCTCAGCGGTTGTTGTTAGAAGCTCAGACTAACCAGGCAGAACAGGACTATGACGCTGCGATCGCAGCCTATACCCGTGCCATTAACCTCAACCCAGATATCGCTGATTTCTATGCCCAGCGCGGCAGTGCTTACCTAGCCCTAGGTGAGCAGGACGATACTAATCCTGCACTGCAGCAGGCAATAGTAACCGACTGGGAAACAGCTGCCCAGCTCTATGAACAAGTAGGCCATGGTATGGCAGCCAATGCGCTACGGTTTCAGCTCAGCCAGGTTGTTGAACAGCAAAAATAGATGGATAGGCTAGATAAATAGGCCATAGAGCCTACTCAACAACACTGGTTTGGATAAAGCCATAATCACCTGACGCAAAGCGGATGTGAATCCATGGCTCGCCAGTATCAGCCAGAATAAACTGTTGTAGCACAATCACCCTAGCAGGTGGATCAAACGTCGAAGTATCTCCGTATCCTGGGGCTCGCCATACGGTAGCAGATTGCCGAAGCTCTGCCAGCTGATAAATGGTCCGAATATCCTCTATCCCATCCTGAAAAAACTCTCGCAGTTGGTAAGCCTCCTGACAGTCTGTTTTCATAGTCGGGTCGATGATAGCCGCACATCCTTCCGCCGTAGGGGTAAACAGGGCTTGAGCCTGAGCCTGTTCGGTTTTAGGTGCTACAGCCAGCAGAGCTGTAAGCATAGCCAGTAAGAGAGTTTTCATAAGGTGCCTGAAATAGATTCCTGTATCTTCTAGCTACACTATTCTCTAACACAGTTTAGTGTATCCAGGCAGTTCCATCAGGTACTAATAGCCACGTCTAGATCAAGGATTCTAGCGTTACATACCCGCTTCATTTTTCCAATTGCCCTGCACAAATTTTTAGACCGCTGCGTCACATTCCATCTGTACATTCTGCCAGAGGATTTTAGCCATGATGCACAGATTGATCAACTGCTTGACGAAACCCCAAAACCCGGTCTAGAGTTACTCAATGCTGCTTTGGCAGCTGTTCTACTAGAACCTAATACTTGGCACCGTCGGCTAGGTGGTGATGACACCTGCCGACGGCTACCCACGGATTCGAACGCAATCCACGGGATTGGGATATTGTGCCCTACCCCCTGCGATTTGTCATGACTTTTTGTGGGGGCTAGGGTTAGGTTCTGGCTTTCCTTCCCTACTGGAGAACCAGATCCATGTTTCAAGACCCAACATCAGGCGCAAAGCCGCCTGCAAATCAGTCCGACATCCTGCCAGACTACGACTACGAATCCGGACGGCACATGTTGTTCGGCAGCCTCAGCTTTGTCCAAGGCATCATCAAGCTCTTGCACAAGCTCGGCTACGCTGAACCCAACGACTGGAGCCGCCCATTGCCTACGGGACAACCCAATGAGGTGATGGCCATTTTGACCAAGCGAGTGCGGATGGATTAGAACGGATAGCTGAGTAGGGCAGGTTTTATATCTGCCCTGCACACCGATGACCACTTAATATAAGCCATAGAGCGAGAGAATCAGAGAGGGATTAATAAGCCATTTTGCTACTGGGCTAAACATCAAAGCAAAAAACTATCATTCGTCCTCGACGCTTCCAGTGTTTTTTGTCTTGGGGCATCGCTTTTAATGCATCAGCTTCTGACTTGAGAACGAATTGCATCTCACCTGGAACGACATTGCAATCGATAAACTCCCAAGATCGATCAATCCCTGCCGCTCGCTCTGCTTCAAAGTCAGTTAAAATTTCGCCGCACTTGATGGAGCATCGGTGACGCAGTATGGCTTTTTCCCAGGTTGCTGAGTAATGAGGATTTTTCTCGCTATCTGCACCCAAGCAGGTGGTTTGAAAAAATTTTGGTTTCTCGGTAGTCCCGTAATTAAAGCCTAAAAATACGGTGATTACTTGAAACTGACCGGCTGGATCATGGCCAACCAATAGGTTGCTGCCGTCATTTATGAAGGCTCGCCAGGTTGCTGAATCATTACAGACAACAGGTTGCTGATCTTGCAAAATATATCGCTGTAAATCTTTGGAATTATCTGTCAATGCAACCATAAGCAATTCCAACCGTACTCATATTTTCGTCTAGAGCAAAAACACGATCATACGTCCGCGACGTTCCCAATTTTCTCTATTTGTCGGCATGAACTTAATCGCTTCAGTCTCAGATTTCAGAACAAACTGAAGTTCACCAGGAACAACTTTACAGTCAACAAAATCAACCGACCGATCAATACCAGCCGCCTGATCTGCTGCAAACTTTGTCAAAGACTCAGCACAGGCAACAGTTCCACGATGGCATAAACAAGCACGTTCCCAGGTTGCTGAATATTTTGATCGCGTCTCGCTGCTGGCCCCAAAGCACGTTGTTTGAAAAAACTTAGGCGTTTCTGTATCACCATAGTTGAACCCCAGGAAAACGGTTACAACTGTATACCTACCCACTGAATCTTTCGCAACCAGTAAATTCTTTCCAACACGCATAAATACTCGCCAAGTGGTGTCATTATCACAGATGACAGGCACCTGATTTTCAAGAATATAGTGCTGTGTGTCTTGGAAGCCTTCTGATAGTTGAGCCATGCCTCAGTTTCTGATAAAAGTTTACGACCTTCCTACTCGCAATCATAAATGCATCTGTCGATTTTATATGTTCTAATAGTGATTGGATCATGGCTTGTATTATGATACGAAGCTGATTACGAAAGTCGCTTTTTGAGGAAGTTAAATGAGAGAAACTTAATAAGGTGAGAAATGTTGCTACTGGCCTGGTCAGAAGATTACGGACAACGCGTCTGGTTTTGTTACGTGTTTCTCCACAGAAAACATAGTAGTCTGGCACGTCTTTGTAATCAATGATCTTGATGAAATTGAGTCCGAAAGACAAGACCGTTGTGCAGTTGTGATTAAAATCTCAAGTTTGCTCTAATAAAAGTCTTGGGTTGATTATTCTGGGAGGGGATCTACTTTTCTCATCGATGTCAAAACTAAAGTTCGGCAATTCCTCATGATGCTTGAGATAAAAAGTTGAAGGTGATGTGTTGAATGGCTTAACCTGGCGTGTCAGCTGCGCTAGTATTTACTAGCAACCACTAATGTCTCAAAGCAGTGGTTGTCAAATGCTGTTGTTGCGAAAAATTATTTGACAACAATCTTCTGATTTTGATTTAATCTGTTTCCCTGGTGATAGCACCCATACCATACACTCAAAACCCTCTTCACTACTAACCCTAGATTTCAAGCAATCTCTCTGTAAGGAGCAAAAATTCCACCTAGGCTTTCTAGTAATGGGGAGTAGCCCTTAACGAGTTTATCTTTAGAAGCTTTGGAAAAAAGTTCATATCAGGCTTATTAATGGTCTATCGACACAATATCTATGCAAATCTCATTATTAGGGAGAATTACTTTCTCTTTTTAAACGAGTTTCTCTCTTTAAACGAGTGATATCTTGTAGCGATGGTTTTGTTTCAACTGGATTAAATCCCAGTTGTCTAGTGATTAATTGACCTAAGAGAACGTAAAGCACAGGGTTTATTTCTCTCGTTATATCAAAACTTGGCCTATTTTCTGCAACAGGGCCATACAATTCTACTCTGACTAAACCACGAGATCTATCATGAGGATCATACATCGTTACACCAAATGGTACACCATGATTATGTTCAACTAACATAACATGCTCTTCTGGATATCTTAGTTCTTTTCTCAGCTCCTCTAGCAATGCTTCGTATTCAGTATGCACAAATTCTATACCAGCTTTAAGCCCTCCTGTGGCCCCAATTAGTTTCCCATAAAACTCAAGCACTGGTAAATCAGATATTTTGGGAACTAAGATAATAACTCGCCCTTTCCTTCTTAAGACAATATCTTTTATCTCTCCTGCTTCCACAATTATTACTTGTGCAGATGCTCCTGAAATGATAAGAGTTTCATTGACTTTTCCTAATTGCCTAATCCAACTATCACGCGATTCTCTCCTGTTAGAGTAAAAAGCCTTTATCCTCATAGGTTTTACAGGATGTATTGCTTCAAATGCTCGAATCAGAGTCTCCATCCCAAGAGCACTTGCGATGATCGCAAGACAAATTTTTATTGCAACTATATCTGAAGTCCAGTTCAGGCTTGGAAGTACAATAACTATTAAGGCTGAAACAAAATATATGACTGCAAGACTTGTTTTTTGGGTTTGTTTTAGGATTAGTCGCAAAACAAAATTGAGCATTAAATTAACCTCATCAGACTTTGATGCTCTTTTTGAATCCAATTTACGGTTTTAGCTAAACCAGTTTGTATTGCAGTATTAGGTTTCCATAACAGATCAATACCAGCTTTATTCGTATCGGCTATAAAATATTGATGATCACTTAACCTGCGTGGCTTGTAAGTAACTTTGAGATTTTTTCCTGGAATTTTCTGATCTACTAACTTTATGGCTTCAATGACTGATAGTGAGTTCTGAAGGCCCCCTCCAATAACGTATGTATTTCCTCCAATACTGTCCATTTTCTGCCACTGACGAGTCAACAGTTCATTCAAATCATCGATGTATAGCATGTCGCGAACTTGATAACCATCACCAAAGATAGTAAAGCGCTGTTCTAATATTTTCGCTATTAGCAACCAGGTTAGCCAACCTTGCTTAGAATTACCAAACTGCCGAGGACCGTAAATGCAACTTAGACGATTAATAACAAAGGGTACATTGTAAGTTGCAAAATATTCCTGACAATAGATTTCTCCGACGAATTTACTGCAACCATAGGGGCTGCGAGATTTCACGGGAGAGTTTGATTTTAAATCTGGCGGTAAATCTGGACTGATAGTGAGGGGACGTTCATTTGAAGGGTGAACACGGTCTTTCTTTCGCTTGAGACAAAGATATTGATTAAGATACTCTGAGTAAACTTTGCTAGAACTTGCATAAATTATTTTGGTTTCGGTCTTTCTACAAAACTCCAGTACATTCAATGTACCTGCAGCATTTATTTCGAAGTCCTGACGAGCATCAATAGAGCTTATAGGTTTATCGGCGCTAGCTGCTAAATGGAAAACTATATCAATATCTTTCGGAAGCTCTTCAAAAAGCTTTGAATCTCTAATGTCGCCTTGTATAACTTTTTGAGGCAGATGCTTTAAGTTATGAGCTACCCCTGGTCTGGCTAGATTATCTATGCCTAAAACCTCGTGATTAGCTTCTGACAAATTACTCAATAGATTGCTTCCGATAAAGCCAGCTGCTCCTGTAATAAGGACTTTCCCCATGAGAATTCTTATCGATTTAAAGAACAGTACCAAAGACTAGTGGTGGCAGTCTCACTCAGTATTAGGTAGAAATATTTTACCTAATTACCCTATGAGGGCGATTAGATAGAAGTCTGTCAGCATAAGACCCCATACAAGTGAATAGATGGAAACGCATCAGCATAGTCCACCTATATGGATGAATAGGTGGAAAAGTTCAGCCTAACCTGCATTATTCATGACCCTACGCTAGAAATGCTTGAATCTTATGCCCTGCAGGTGATTTGGCGGTTCCATGTTTTTGATAGTGTGTTTTTATACATGAGAGTTGAAACAGACTACCTATAAGGGTTGGAACGTTAGCCAAAATCCTGGTGAATTATCCAGGCTAATTAACTCTTTTGAAGCTGAGTGCTTTAGTTTGAGGCTGAAGCTATTTAACAAGGTTTATGCCGCATCTTGTAACAGGCGCTACTCTGCCTAGGTTCAACTCATCTTCGTAATAAAAGCTGCCAGATCAACTAGAAATTTCTTCGCTAGTCGCAAGACGATAGCTAGTACTTCGTCCACCGCCAGGATTTTGAATAAAAACACTCCGTAGTACAAAATCCTGAATATCCCGCAATGCGGTATCCGTCGAACACTTGGCCAACTTGGCATACTTCGAAGTAGTCATATAGCCCTTAAAATTATCCAGCATCCGATTCAGAATCAGACGCTGTCGCTCATTCACAGGCTGCTGGTTAACATAGTTCCAGAGCTGCGCCTTGTAAAGAACGTTTGCCAGTGTTTCATCGGCACTAGTAAGTGCACGTCCCAAACAATCCAAAAACCAATCCAGCCAGGGTGTTACATCAACAGTGCTACGCTGCTGTCGCTCAAGCTGA
>JBCDFI010000254.1:0-7443 GCA_039178155.1 Cyanobacteria bacterium P01_H01_bin.105 | reverse complement strand
TCTGTCCTCATCATGCGGAACCTCTCTAATCAGCCTCAACGAATTGCTGAAGAGCAACAGCAATCATTAGCGAATGCGCATCTTTTCACCCAATACATGCTGCAAGATCAGATGCGCGATCAGGTATTTATGGCCTCTTTGACCACCTTTAGGGCAGAACTCCGCCGCATTCAAAAGTCTGCATCCTTGCGTCATACCAATCTTGACTGGTACTTGGACGCACTCAATGAACTCAGACACCAATTTGATGATTACGTAGCCACACTGCGTCGTAAAAAGCTAATCCAATTTACATTACCGATGGAGCTAGCTCTTTTTGCAACCCGTGCCCAATGGTTTATCCACTATCAAGGGCCGCAAATCCGTCGAGGCTGGCAGCAAGCTGCCCAAGGCTTTCAAGAACATATCTAGTCACTCAGATAAGCAGCGTTAGCCTGAATGTAGCTGCATGTTGACCAGATCCAAATCAAAATACTCAGGGTCAAAGTCGCCACCCACTTCATCCCATCGGGCTAGATGCTGGGGATCATCAGAATCATCCAAAATTTCAAGAAGCTCGTTATAGCCCCAAATGCCGCCACACCCCTCTGGTGGGCAACGTAACTCTCCAGTGACACAGTGAGGGTAATTTCCTTGTGGGTCAGCGGGCAATATCATTTCTACTTCTATTGTGTGAAACCAGCCGTCCCGCAGATCGTATACATAGCAGAACCGAACTAAATCATCGCTGATCACCTCATTTAAGGGCATCTGCAACAGACAGGGTTCCATATCAGACCGCTGTTTACCAATACGGTAGTGATAGTTGGATAGGTTTTGCCATCCCATCGCAATCTGTACAATCCGGTGCAATTCTTCTAAAGTCGTGGTGGCATTAACCAAGAGTCGTCGCCAGATAGGCGGTTCACTGTCGGTTAGCGTAAGTTTTATTTGATAGATCCGATCGTTGGCCATTAAAGGGCCGCTCCATGTTCACCCAGCCAATCTTCACCCAGCTGAATCGTAATATCTGAATTGAGGTTGCCTGTACTTTCAACCCGAACCTCACCAATGCGTAAAAACTGCTGCAACATTGAGGCACTGGCGCGATCGCCCCGTTGAGCAACGATACGAGTCTCTGGAAGAGCTTCGTTCAACTCATGGCCAACAATAACATTGCGATAGCCACTGTCGTATAGGGTATCGATCAAAGACTGAATAGCAACATCATCTCCCGTGCTGTCTTGAATCACGACTCGCAGATAGGAAGGACTAGCTGCTTCCATAGCCTGAGAAGCCTCTAGCCCAAAGTATTGCTCTACCATTTCATCGATTTGGGCGTAGTCAGGCAGCCAATAGCTGAGGCTATACTCTGCTGGACTACTAAAGTTGCCCGGTAGCATCAACATCTGCACATCTGAACGGCTAGTCTGAGAACCGTAACCGACCAGAGCAACTAATTCTTCAACCGAAAGATTGGTATCGACATGGGACTGAATAACCGACAAAATCTTGGGCAGTCGTGAAATAGTGGCCGGGTTTAGCGTTTGCTCAATTACAGCTCGCATCAGTGTCTGCTGCCGTTGCACTCGACCAATATCGCCATTTTCGTCATAGCGAAACCGTAGAAATTGAAGAGCCTGATCGCCATCTAACGTTTGCCGACCTTCTTTTAGATTGATATATAGATGTTGGCTATCGTCCTGATATTTCATATCTTGCGGAACGTTAACCGTCACCCCACCCAGGGCATCAATCAGTTTTTCCACACCTTGCACATTGATGCGAACATATCGATCAATGGCTACTCCCCCGAGTAAATCGCTGACGGACTCTGCCGTTAGGGCAGGCCCCCCATCTAAATTAGCTTCATTGACTTTGGTTAAAACACCGTTGACTAGCGCCCGTGTATCGCGAGGAACGGACATGACTACTAGCTGACCTGTACGCGGGTTAAAGCGTAAGAGCAGCATTGAGTCCGACAGACCTTCAAAGGAGTTCACCAGAGCGTGATAGCCAAGGTCTTCTACACTCTCACCGGGCTCACTCACATCTGATGTTAAAACTTTGACCCCCAGCACCAGAATATTGACCGGTCTGGTCAACCGAGGTAGACGCAAGCTACTCGTCGCCAGAATGGGTTCATCTTCACTAAAAACAGCGGCTTCTTCAGGTGAAAGCTGACTTTGCAACAGCGGCTGACTATGCATGGAGACGGCAAGCAATGCCCCTGTGCCCGCTGAAACGGTCGCCACGCTGGTCAGTGATACGGCTATCCATGCCCATTTAGGCAGTCCTAGCCAACTACGTCCCTTGCGCTGTCTGGATACGGGTGATTGCTTCTTGGATGGCTTAGCTGGCTGCTTTCTAGAAGGGGGAATGGACACAGGATGACCTCAAGCCTGGATGATGTTTGAGAAGAGTGAACAAGGAAGCGGAAATGTAGCCGTTAGTGTAGCGACTAATTGGCCAATTTGGCCAATTAATACGAATGCCCTTGCTAAAGGCAACAGAAAGTTGCAATCGCCTTAGGGAAAGCGGTTTTATTTTTGGCAGCATAGCAATATTTGGTAAAAAAACCAGATCTTTTCAAAACGCAACACTAAGCCCGCAATCGGCGGTCTAGATATCGGGTTCCAGCTAGCTGACCTCGTTTTAGATAGTCACAATGTAGCGATCGCAGCCAACGAGCAAGCAAGTGGCTATAGACCTATAGACAACTGCTCAAAAGCTGTCTGTTAATCAGCGCTAAACAGCAAATATGGCCAAAGAACAGACATAATAGCCAGCCATTCACTCTGAAAGCTTAAGTATTTTAGCGGAAGAATTCTATTTTTATTTTCCATATTATACTCTCGCTTTTAGATATGAGTTTTAACTGTAAGGAGCGCAATGAACGAAGCATTTTTTACAAATATAGCCAGTAATGCGACTAGCATTCTGATCGCAGTTGGCCTCAAACTTGTTGGGGCTCTCATTTTTTGGATTGTTGGGCGCTGGCTCATTAAATTTGCCATTGGTCTGTTGACTCGCAGCCTTAAGAAAACCACAGTTGATCCAACGCTGATTATTTATCTCAAGTCCACCGTTGGTGTTTTACTAAACGTTGTTTTGGTCGTTGCCATTCTTGGCTTCTTTGGTATTGAAACCACTTCTTTCGCAGCTCTTTTAGCCGCTGCTGGTATTGCCATTGGCGCAGCCTGGAGTGGCCTATTGGCTCACTTTGCAGCCGGAGCTTTTTTAGTTATCTTACGCCCCTTCAAAGTTGGTGATTTTATCACCGCAGCTGGCGTCACAGGAACAGTCGAAGAGGTTGGATTATTTGTTACCAAGATCAACACAATGGACAATGTGATGACCATCATTGGTAACAACACAATTTTTTCGGATACTATCCAAAACTTCACTACGAATCCTTACCGCCGAGTTGATCTAGTCGCTCAGCTAGATAATACGGTAGAGCCCAGTCAGGCCATTGCTCTCCTTAAGGAGCAACTAGCGGCAATTCCCAATGTGATGACAGAACCAGCCCCCGATGTAGAGATTTTGGAGTTTAATCCCATGGGACCTGTTTTAGCAGTGCGTCCTTACTGCAACAACAACGACTATTGGCAGGTCTATTTTGATACCAACAAGGTTATCCGTGATAGTTTCGGTCAGGCTGGATTCCCCGCACCTGCGCAGCACTTTACAGTACATCAGCAAGCAGCTTAAGTAGCCTCTTAAAAAGAAACTAGACAGGTTGTTGAGCTATACTCTTGGCTCCAACTAACAAAAAAGGTCGATGGAAAAGCCACCGACCTTTTTTTGCGTGGGTCTGGCCTATACTGCGACTATCTGTATCGTTTTAATGACTTGACCTATGGATGTCATGTTAGGCCAAATTTCATCTAATCAGTCGAATCAGTATCTGATCCAGTTACGTAATATATCCGTTGAGTTTGGGTTACGGTTCTTTACCGCTCTTCTGATTTTGATCATTGGGCGTTGGGTAGCCGATGCCAGCAAAACGATTGTCAAAAGAGGAATGGTGCAGACTAAAATCGAACCTA
This sequence comes from Cyanobacteria bacterium P01_H01_bin.105, assembly GCA_039178155.1. Taxonomy (GTDB): domain Bacteria; phylum Cyanobacteriota; class Cyanobacteriia; order Phormidesmidales; family Phormidesmidaceae; genus Leptothoe. The sequence continues at coordinate 3,412 of JBCDFI010000254.1, read as the reverse complement.
CTCTCACATCGTTTGCCAGCAATATTTTCTACTATGCGACGCTCTCATTTTTCGTTTTAGCGGCATTAGGGCGGCTCGGAATTGAAACTACATCCTTAATAGCCATTTTAGGGGCAGCCGGTTTAGCCATTGGGTTAGCTCTACAGGGATCACTCTCCAATTTTGCTGCAGGTATCTTGATTATTTTGTTTCACCCGTTTCGAGCAGGTGATTGGATAGAAGCAGCTGGCATCAATGGCATTGTGGAAGAGATTCAAATTTTCACAACAGTTCTACGAACATTGGACAACCGGACGGTCATCGTTCCCAATAGTAAGCTCACTGATGGCAACATTATCAATTATTCGGCAAAAGGTATTTTGAGAGTAGATTTGGTTATTGGTGTGGCCTACGAAGAGAATTTGGCCCATGTAAAACAGTTTGCGCAGGAAGTTTTGGCTAGCCACTCGAAAGTGTTGACAGATCCCAAGCCAACCGTAGGCGTTTTGGAACTGGCGGACAGCAGTGTCAACCTAGCCGTGCGTCCCTGGACGAAAACTGAGCATTACTGGGATGTGTACTTTGGTGTCCAAGAGGCGTTAAAGACTCGATTTGATGAAGTGGGCATTAGCATTCCATTTCCACAGCGCGATATTCGCTTGATTGAAGCGAATCATGACAATAGTCTCAAGGAAGCTGCTGTGAGATAACTATCAGGTACTTTACGCCAGCTGCCTGCTAATGTCTTCAATCCCTAATCATATGGGGGCTTTTCAGATTTTCAGCGCATTCATTACGCTAGGATGGGTATAGAATTCTGAAGAATGGCATTTTTGTGTCAATTCTTCATCTCGCTTAGGGTTTAGGGGCAAATGATGCTGGAGTCATATCGCAAACATGTAGATCAACGAGCGGCATTGGGAATTCCTCCGCTACCGCTCAATGCCGAGCAGACTGCTGACCTCTGTGAGCTACTCAAAAGTCCTCCTCAGGGTGAGGCCGAGTTTTTGATGGAGTTGCTTTGCGATCGCATCCCCCCCGGTGTCGACCAAGCCTCCTACGTCAAAGCCTCCTTCCTAACCGCCATTGCCAAAGGCGAAGCTACCAGCCCTCTGATATCTCCACTTGAGGCGGTACAGCTTCTCGGCACCATGCTAGGCGGTTATAACGTTCAGTCATTAGTAGATCTGCTCAAGTCAGATGACTCAGCGCTGGCCCAAGCAGCTACCGACGCCCTCAAAAAAACGCTGCTAGTATACGACGCCTTTAATGACGTCATTGAGCTGGCCAAAAGCAATGCAAAAGGCAATGACTACGCCCAGCAAGTCATAGACGCTTGGGCCGCCGCCGAATGGTTCACCAGCAAACCTGAAGTTCCCGACAGCATCACCATTACCGTCTTTAAGGTACCGGGCGAAACCAACACCGACGATCTGTCTCCGGCTCCCCATGCCACCAGTCGCCCAGACATTCCCCTTCACGGTCTGGTAATGCTGGAGTCAAGCATGCCCAATGCCCTAGAAACTATTGCCGAACTCAAAACCAAGGGCAATCCCGTGGCCTACGTGGGCGATGTAGTCGGTACCGGCTCTTCGCGTAAATCAGCCATGAACTCGGTCATCTGGCATTTAGGCGACGATATTCCCCATGTGCCTAACAAGCGGACCGGTGGCTACATTTTAGGTGGCAAAATCGCCCCAATTTTCTTCAACACAGCAGAAGACTCTGGAGCACTGCCCATTGAGTGCGACGTCTCCCAAATGGAAACCGGCGATGTCGTCACCATCGATATCAGCAAAGGTGAAGTCACCAAAAATGGCACCGTTATCTCCACCTTTAGCCTTACCCCCGACACCCTGCTAGATGAAGTTAGAGCTGGTGGCCGCATTCCCCTGATGATTGGTCGCGCGCTGACTGATAAAACGCGTGCAGCCTTGGGTCTAGAACCCAGCGATGTCTTTGTGAGGCCCGCCGCTCCCGCTGAAACCAGAAAAGGGTTTACCCTGGCTCAGAAAATGGTGGGCAAGGCCTGTGGACTGCCTGGTGTCCGTCCCGGCATGTCCTGTGAGCCCTTGATGACAACAGTGGGCTCCCAAGATACCACCGGCCCCATGACCCGCGACGAAATGAAGGAGTTAGCCTGCTTGGGCTTTAGTGCTGGGCTGGTACTGCAAACCTTCTGTCATACCGCCGCCTATCCCAAGCCTGTGGATGTAGAAACCCATGCCACCCTGCCCGACTTCTTCTCATCTCGTGGTGGTGTGGCTCTACAGCCTGGGGATGGCATTATCCACTCCTGGCTCAACCGCATGCTCATGCCCGATACCGTGGGTACTGGTGGTGACTCTCACACCCGTTTTCCCTTAGGAATTTCCTTTCCAGCCGGGTCTGGCTTAGTTGCCTTTGCAGCTGCCATCGGTGCCATGCCCTTAGATATGCCCGAGTCCGTTTTAGTACGATTTAAGGGGAAACTTCAATCTGGCATCACCCTACGGGACATTGTTAATGCAATTCCCTATGTTGCCATTCAGAAAGGTCTCCTAACCGTCGAGAAGAAGAACAAGAAAAATGTCTTCTCCGGTCGCATCATTGAAATGGAAGGGCTGCCTGATCTGAAGCTGGAGCAAGCCTTTGAACTTACCGATGCCACAGCTGAGCGATCCGCAGCAGGCTGCACTATAAAGCTCAGTGAAGAGACCGTCGCTGAATATCTGCGGTCCAATGTGGCATTAATGAAAAACATGATTGCCCGCGGCTACGCCGATGCCCGTACTCTGGCACGACGGATTGCGGCCATGGAAGACTGGCTAGCGAATCCTAGTCTCATGTCAGCAGACGAGACTGCTGACTATGCCGAGGTCATCGAAATCGACCTGAATGAAATCAAAGAGCCTCTGGTAGCAGCCCCCAACGACCCCGACAACATTAAAGCTTTGTCAGATGTGGTTGACGACAGAGTAGATGAGGTTTTCATCGGCTCCTGCATGACCAACATTGGTCACTATCGAGCATCGGCTAAAGTGCTAGAAGGTGCTGGTACCGTTAAAGGACGTCTGTGGATTTGCCCTCCTACTCGTATGGATGAGCAACAGCTGCGTAAGGAAGGCTACTACGGCACCTTTGCGGCAGCTGGGGCTCGTACCGAGATGCCTGGATGTTCTCTCTGTATGGGTAACCAGGCCCGTGTAGAAGATGGTGCAACGGTCTTCTCGACATCTACCCGCAACTTTAATAACCGCATGGGTAAAGGTGCTCAGGTGTATTTGGGATCGGCTGAACTGGCAGCGGCCTGCGCATTGTTAGGTCGGATTCCCAACATGGATGAGTATTTGGAGATTGTTGCCAAGAAAATTGATCCCTTTGCCGATGAGCTATACCGCTATCTTAACTTTGACCAAATCAAAGGATTTGAAGATGAGGGACGCGTAGTCTC
>JBCDFI010000253.1:0-7460 GCA_039178155.1 Cyanobacteria bacterium P01_H01_bin.105 | reverse complement strand
CTTGAAGATGCAGGGATGTCTCGCTCAGATATCACCATCAAAAATTTGGAAACGGGGGCGGCAGCAGCGGCCTTTGCCTCGGGCCAGGTGGATGCTGTTGCGGCGTGGCCTCCTTTCTGGGGCATAGCCCTAGAGCGCGAAGGGAGTAAAGAGCTGCTGTCTTCCAAGGATTATCCTGGGGCAATTCCTGACCTATTGGTGGTGAGCCAGACCATGATTGACGAACAGCCAGAGCAGGTACAGGCCATGGTCAACACTTGGTTTGCCACCCTTGACTACATTGCCAAAAACCCAGAAGAGTCTAACAAAATTATGGCAGATCGTTCGGGTGTTTCTGTTGAAGAATATGAGGACTTCAAAGCGGGTACTCGCATCTTTACCATTGATGAGAATTTAGAAGCCTTTAGTGAGGGTGACAGTATGAAACACATGCCCTTTGCTTCGCAAAAAATGAATGACTTCATGGTGGATGTGGGCTTTATCGAGGCGGGGCCTGACGATTTGGGAGCCATCTTAGACGACAGTTTTGTCAAAGCCTATGCAGAAGGCTCTTAGATAGATCTGCTTGTAGGGAGCGTAAACACACGCTCCCTACAGTTTTTTTACATGTGTTTTTAGAAGAATGACCCATGACTCAAACATCTAATTCATTCCAAGATGATTTTGAGCCAGCGCCTGAAAGCTTACGGCCCACGGTGTTTTGGCGCATTGCCGAAGATATTCCAGATTCATTAAACTGGTTGCTGGCGGTGGCCTCGGTAGTAGTCCCTTTAACGGTCTGGTGGCTGTTATCAAACTATACAGGGGTAAATCCTAAGTTCTTGCCGAGTCCTCAGGATGTGGCGGGTGCTTTTCAACGGCTGTGGGAAAAAGGATTTATTACTCGAGATATTTTTGCAAGTTTTGGACGAGTCGCCATTGGTTTTACCTTAGCGTCGATTGTTTCAATACCGCTGGGGATTAGCATGGGAGCCTTTGCCAGTATTCGCGCCATGCTGGAGCCGATTGTTGGGATTTTACGGTATATGCCGGCTCCGGCGTTTATTCCCCTCTTGATTATTTATCTGGGTCTAAATGAAGAGCCAAAAATTGCGCTTATTTTTATCGGTACGGTGTTTTATAACGCTCTGATGATTATGGATGCGGTTAAGTTTGTGCCTAAAGACTTGATCGAGACTACCTATACTTTGGGAGGAGGACGCTGGCAAGTGCTGATGTCAGTGATTACACCCTACGTGATTCCGAATGTTATCGATACGTTTCGGATCAATGTTGCCACGGGTTGGAATTTGGTGGTGATTGCTGAGCTGGTGGCAGCCGAGGAGGGTTTGGGGAAACGGATTTTGTTGGCTCAGCGCTTCTTTAAAACCGATGAGATTTTTGCTTGCCTGATTATGTTGGGCGTCATCGGCTTTGCTTTAGATTTAATCTTTCGTTGGGTGCTCAAGACAAGCTGTAAGTGGGCGTTTGATTAGTTATGCATCTCGAAATTTCTAAGCTTTATAAGCAATTTCCGACGAAGCAGGGGCCGCTACTGGCTCTCAAAGATATCAATATGCATGTTGAGACCGGGGAGCTGGTCTGCGCTGTGGGAGCCTCTGGCTCGGGTAAGTCAACGCTGCTGCGATTGGTGGCTGGGTTAGATGCACCGACAGGGGGTGAGATTACGGTTGATTTTGAGCCAGTGACGGGGCCTGGTGCTGACCGGGGCATGGTGTTTCAGAAATACACGCTCTATCCTTGGATGACGGTGCAGCGTAATGTGGAGTTTGGTTTAAAGCTACAGAATATTCCTCAGAAGGCTCGGCGTGAGCGGGCTAGCTATTATCTAGATGTGGTAGGTCTGACTAATTTTGCAACGTCTTTGCCTAAGGATCTATCCGGCGGGATGAAGCAGCGGGTTGCGATCGCACGTGCCCTAGCCTGTCATCCTAAAATCCTGCTGATGGATGAACCCTTTGGAGCCCTGGATGTGCAAACCAAAGAAGCTATGCAGCTGTTCTTATTAGATCTTTGGAAACGCACCCGCTGCACCATTTTGATGATCACCCATGATGTGGAAGAAGCCGTTTTCCTATCCCAGCGAGTTTATGTGATGACCGCTCGTCCAGGAACAATCCAGCGAGAGGTGCGGGTTGATTTGCCCGAAGAACGTACCTATGAGATTAAGCGAGACCCCAAGTTTCAATCATACAAACATGAGATCACCGACCTGCTACGAGGCAAGCAAGAGCTGGGTCTAGTGACTGTATAGCCAAAATAACCAAGCGGCACCGTGATATTAACTCAACCTCATCGGGCTCAATCGTTAGTTGACCGTAGCGAACTGCCTGAGCGCTTTTTACTGACGGCCGACCACTACACCAATCCTGACTGGTTGGCCATAGAACAAACCCGTATTTTTCAGCGAACCTGGCTCTATGTCGGCGATAGTGCTCAGCTGACGGTGGGGCAGGTATGGGTTAAACCCATCGCTGGCAGGCCGGTGGTGATCACCTGTGTTGCCCCCGGTCAGTTCAAGGCCTTTCACAATGTATGTCCCCATCGGGCTTCGCTACTCTGCAATCAGCCGGGAATATACCAGCAAAAGCATTTGGTCTGTCCTTACCATGCCTGGGTTTATGACCTAGATGGGCATTTGGTAGGAGCCCCCTCGCAGCAGAAATTCTCAGAGTCTTTTAATCTAGAGGCCTATGACCTCACGCCAATTCGAATTGACACCTGGTGCGGATTTTTATTTATTTGTTTCACGGACGATGCCCCCTCGCTATCGAGATTTTTGGGTAGCATTCCTACACATTTGGGGCACCATCGCCAGGATGAAACCCGCTTGCTGCTGAGTCAAAAAAAGGTCGTTGCTTGTAACTGGAAGAATTTGCACGACAATACGCTGTGTGACTATCACGTTGCGATCGCACACCGAGAAACCCTACACAAAGTCCAAGGCCCGATCAAACACTACGAGCATCATCTAGAAACCTATACCAATTTACTGCGCACCCCGATCCCCAATAGCTGGCCCGCCGAAAACTCAGTACGATCTGATTTACCTGAGCTAGGCCGCACTTCCTTTTTGACCTACGGCATTTTTCCAAACTTGCATCTACTCGGTCTGCCCAATGGTCTGCTGGCCTGGTTATATATCGAACCCCTCACGGCCGATACCTGTGAGCTGCGTTCAGAGATCTACGGCGTTCCCAGCCTGAGCCCCCCACTCGCTACCCTCAAAGCCGATTTTGATGCATTTTCAGAGGAAGACATTGCCCTGACCGAGAGCGTCCAAAAAGGATATGCCAGTGGTGCCTATCAGCCGGGTCCCGTCAACCAACTAGAAGCGCGAATAGTCCATCAGCAACAGCTGATTTTGAACTTTTTACAGTTAGGTAACGATATATAAGGAGGGAAGACCTATATTAAGGAGCAATCCCTGCTTAATGAATGAGCTGGGCAAAAACCGTCCGTCTGATAGCTGGGCCATATAAATAGCCAAACTAGACAATATTCACACCCTAGCCCTGAGCACCCTTAGTATTTTTTCTATAGGTTCTCAGCCCAGCTTCAGAAATAACCGGTAGTTTCGAAGATGAAACCAAACAGGAGCAGCAAACGATGGCAGTGGAGTACGATCTTGTAGTTATTGGTGGCGGGTCTGCCGGGCTGGTGGCCGCCAGCGCTGGGGCTCAGCTCAATGCTCGTATTGCCCTAATCGAAAAACATCTGCTAGGCGGTGACTGTCTCCACTATGGATGTGTACCCAGTAAGTCACTGATTCATGCTGGGCAAGTAGCCCACCATGTACGCATAGGCTCACAGTTTGGCATCTATACATCTACACCTACCATCAAGTTTGAAGAAGCGATCAATCACGTACAAAGTGTCGTTAGCACTATCCAAGAACACGACTCAACAGAGCGCTTTGAGGCACTTGGAGTTGATGTATTCTATGGATCGGGTCAGTTTATTGACGCAAAAACCTTTGAAATCAATGGGCAGCAGCTCAAAGGACGCAATTTTCTAATCTCCACAGGTTCTCGACCTGCTATTCCTCCCATCAAAGGTTTAAAGGACGCTGGCTTTTTGACCAATGAGCAAGTCTTTTCACTTAAAGAGCGACCTGACTCCCTGGCTGTTATTGGTGCAGGTCCTATTGGTTGTGAATTGGGCCAATCCTTTGCCCGATTAGGAGCAGAGGTGACTATCATTGCCAGCCGCGACCAAATTATGCCAAAAGAAGAGCCCGAAGCTGCAGCCGTGGTACAAAAACAGCTGGAGTCGGAAGGCATTCGGATCTTGACCCAAAGCCGAGCCCAAAAAGTTGAAATAATTGACGGCAAAAAACATCTTTATGTTGGCGATCAGGTGGTGGTGGTAGACGAAATTTTGATCTCTACTGGCCGTGTACCGAACGTTGAATCGCTAGGGTTAGACGTCGCAGGAGTAGAAGTAGGCAAAGCGGGTGTCAAAGTTAATGAAAAACTCCAAACAAATGTCAGCCATATCTACGGGGCTGGCGACGTGATTGGTGGCTACCAGTTTACCCATGTTGCCGGTTATGAAGCCGCTGTGGTGATTCAGAATGCCCTATTTTTGCCCACCAAAAAGGCAGATTATCGCGTTATTCCCTGGGCGACATTTACAGAACCTGAGCTAGCTCGTGTAGGCCTTACCGAAACCCAAGCACGGGAACGCTATGGCGATGATGTAGCCGTGCTCAAACATGATTTTAAGGAAGTCGATCGAGCCCTGGCTGAAGCTGCAGGCCATGGCTTTGCCAAATTTATCACCCGTCAAAATGGTGAAATTTTAGGAGCGCATATTGTTGGCCCCCATGCAGGCGAACTCATCCATGAAATCGTTTTGGCCATGAGCTACAAAATGAAAATCGGCGCGATCAAGAGCATCATTCACATCTACCCCACTTTGTCGGAAATCAATGCTAAGGCCGCTTTGCAACTAACTAAGCAAAGCTATGCCAAAAACAATCGATTACAGTCGATCCTGCGCTCTTTCTTTAACTGGCGGCGCTCATTGGTATAAAGGACAACACTGGGGGGCGACACCACCATGCAGTCACCAGCGCATGGCATCTAAATCTTAGGATGAGTGTGATCGACGTCATCTTCACCGTAAATTCACAGAGCTATGATTGTGTTTATAGTTCCCTGATCAGAGCATCTACTGAATTTTACGAGGGTCGTCCCCATGCCATTTTTACCACTATTCATCGTCATCGGTATCTTCCTAGCAACAAGTAAAATTCTTCAGCCTAGTCCAAAAGTTCAAAAGCAGACAGACAAACAGTCCTACGGAGATTTCGAAGATCAGGCGCTTAGCTTAGCATTAATTGACTATATCTCTAGGGAATCTAAAAAAAGAAATAACTCTGACGGCGGCCACAAGTCTAGCTCTAAGTCCAGAAAGCGTGATACTCAAGCAACACGCAGACGATAGCTCGCTAATCAACTAGCACTCATATCTTAACAAAACTGTCTTAGGCTAAAGCCTAGGGCGGTTTTCTGTATTTAAAGCATAAAACAACAGATTTGGTACATAATATTGAGCCGGTTAGTAGAGCATAATCAAATTACTTGATATGTCTACATGGCGTTATTTCTCTCCGACAAATAGCGGAAAAGTATTGGTCTGTTCTTCTTTAAAAAAGACTGTTATGTGAATCGCTATTTTGAGCTAAATCAGTTTCCCATACCTTGCTCAGTCAGGGTCATGTAAATTTACAACAAGCGTAAGTCTAGGTAGAAACTATCCTACTTCTGTCTAAATAGGCACGTATACTTTTGTAATATACACATAATTAGATAAGTACAACTACGGTTTTGATTAGGGCATTTAATGATTTAGAAAAGTCAGATAGAGGCATGCTTTAAGGAATTAAATGCATAGCCTCATCAGTAAAAGGTAAGACTGTTTTGTTATTTGCCTTAGTTTAAAAAGAGCTAGGCAACAGGTTCTCTATGCACGTTTTTCATTCGACAGATAGCTTTTGAAAAAGAAAATCTGTCGAACACAACAATGTAAACCGTAGAACATCAGATTTATTCTTCCACATGAAACTCAATCCTCCAGTATTAGCTTTCTCGCCCTTGTCTTTTTCTAAGCAGTTAGCTTGTTATACTGCATTAGGTTTATCCATTGTGTTAGGAGTTTTATGCTGTTCTCCCAATAGTGTGCAAGCATCTGACGAAGATCGGGTACGCCAGGGCTTACCAGGCAGACGGATGAGTGGTGCATCTCGATTACCAACGTCCGCCTGTGCTCAAAATTCTGAGCCCTTAGTAGCTATCGTACCAGAAACTAATTTGGGAACGACGGCTGTAGCCGAACCAACACTTTGGCTGAGCGTTCCCAAGGTAAACAGTACTAAACAATTACAATTTTATCTGTTTGACGCTCAAGATGAGATTATTTATCAAACTAAATTCAATATAAAGCCTACAGCAGATCTAGTAGGTCTAGATTTAGGCAAGATGGCCGATGCCCCTAAATTAGAGATAAATCAACGATATCGTTGGGCAGCCTCAATCCTATGTAACCCCGATAATCCTTCAGAAAATATTTCAGTAGAAGGTTGGGTGGATCGTGTTGATGTATCCACGTTGGACACCAGCAGGCTTTGGTACGATCACTTAGGGGTATTGCTAGAGCAGCTCCAACAGTATCCACAAAATCAGGATGCATTAAGTCAATGGCAAACCCTAATGGCATCAGCTAAGCTTGAGCAAATTGTTCCTCTCTTAGGAAGCAATAGCTCAGTAGAAATTACAGTACCGACAACAATAAACTCAATCAACTAGCTGCGTAAATCGATCTGATATCAGCACTACTTAAACCTTAAATAAAATTCTCTCAAAACTCCACTTATGGCAAACATCAACGATCGGTAACAGAATTAATAATTAGAATTTGCGAACCAAAAATAATCGTCTGGACGGTATTTGCTAGGTTATGATCAGATTTCAGACGCTATGGTGCAGAGGTCTGCAAAAGATACTATGCGCTGCTGGAATAACGACAACAGTTCTATGGAATATTGATCTATGGGCCAATGCCCAGGTCATCTCATCCCAGGATTCTGTACACACTCAAGTTACTCAGCAGGACAATCAATTCGAGATTTTCGGAGGAACTGTAACAGATAGTGAGACATTGTTGTTTCATAGCTTTGAACAGTTTAATCTAGAGCGTGGACAGACGGCTGAATTCTATGTGGCTCCTGACATAGAAGCGGTATTTAGCCGGATTACCAACGGTATCCCGTCTCGAATTAATGGCCATATAGAACTGACTGGCAGCGCAGCCAGTCTATATTTGATCAATCCGGCAGGAGTACTGTTTGGCGCTGAGTCCTCTATTAATTTAGCGGGTGACTTTACCGTACTAACGGCTGAGCGCCTTGACTTTAGTCAGGGAAATTTTGACTTGAGTGGTCATCCAACGGGCGT
>JBCDFI010000252.1:0-7489 GCA_039178155.1 Cyanobacteria bacterium P01_H01_bin.105 | reverse complement strand
GCGGAGTGTAGTACGATTTCGGCTTAAGGATACAGAAGGAGCCTTAGCGGATGTCAATCGGGCGTTAGAACTCCAGCCTCAATTTTCAGATGCCTATATTAACCGTAGTTTGATTCGCTTTGATCGCGGCGATCGCTCCGGGGCACTAAGTGACATTGACGCGGTAATGGGCATTAATCAGCGGAGAACGGTCGATAACAGATCAATCGCTTAGGGCAAAGCATCGGCTTCAGGTGGCGACATCCTGGTTTTAAAAACGTTTTGACACACGCCTGATTTAATCATCGTCTTCCCACACTTCGAACGTATCTAGATCGATGGTGGGACGATCGGTGTGTTCTTTTTTATCGCCGAATTTATCGAGGGCGTTCTCCACTGTGTTTTCTAAGGCTTTATTAAGGGGCGCTATCTGTTTTTTGGCTTTAGACACCTGTTGATTCAGCTGCGATCGCAACCCCTGAGTCCTATCTTGAAGCTGCTGACGCTGAGCTTTGAGCTGTTCGTTCACATCGTCCGACAGCCAACGCTCTTGGGCATAGCCCGACCATTCTTGGGCCCGCTGCTGCACCTGATCTGCTAAGGATTGAGCGGTGGTTTGGGCCGTTGATTGCCAATCCTGTTGCTCTATAGGGGTAACATCGCCTGCAATATACTCAGCCTGCTCAACGGATGGGGCCGATACCATTATGCGCTTACGGCCAGCGCTGATAATCGCCTCGGGCCTGAGCCCATACAGCCCTGGTTGCCCAGGCTGAGCAAATAAATATTGAATAACCGTGCCGCTGCGCTCAAAGCGATAGTCCACAATCTGTCCGACGCAGTTACCAGTATCGGTCCACACCTCTAGCCCCACCATCGGCTGAGCTGACTGAGACGATAGCTCGGCCCCCTGGCCATGGATCACAATACTATCCGTACCAATATTGACAATCCGAGCCCAGCTATAGACCGGACGCTGTCGCTGCCATACGGGGCCTTTACAGACTAAAGCCACGACACTTTTCTGATTTAGATCAACCAGCAGACCATCCACCAGCCCCAGTTCCTCGGTGGTGTCATAATCGAGCATTAAACGGCCAAGCAACGACCCTTGCCGTAGGACAGACTCATTAGCCATGGGAGCAACTCTATAAAATGCCTGTACTTGAGTTATAGCACCCCCGTGTTTTTTACCGATGGCCAGCATCTGCTTGAACGTATCGCCAAGTATCGCCGGAGGGTAAAAAACACACCGCCAATTGGCCGATCTTTAAGGCTTGTGTTAATTCTGTAGGGTTTTCCACCTACTAACACCACTCCCGCTTTATAAAATGGAATAGAAGCAACTCACGTGGGTACAGGGACTTATGGATATCGCAATCAAGCGTCCTATTCTGATCGGTGGTTTAGGTCTCAGCGCTAGTCTATGGTTACTGGACGTGGTGCAGCCTATGGATGGATCGATGATGCTAGGCGCGATCACACTTGGCACAGGCCTGTGGTGGTTCTATCAGCAAACCCGACCCAGCGTTGCTCCGAAGATGCCTCAACAGATTACGGTCCAGCGCGAGGCGATTGACCAGGCCCTAGAGCGCGCCGATCAGCTGATTGACCAGCTATTGACCGAAAACGCTCAGGCCGCTGCCCAGACAGAAATTTACCGTACCGAATATGACGTGCTGCTCGACAGTCTAGAGCGTAGTAGCCTAACGGTGGCGATTACTGGCAATAAGGCGACCGGCAAGACCACACTGCTCACACATCTGCAGGCCGCTGAGTCACCCACGGTTACCTTTAACGAGACCATCGACGACGCTGACCTGGTGCTGATGATGGTGGCAGGCGATATGACAGCCTCAGAATTAAATCGGCTCGAAACGCTGATTTCTGACGGTCATCAGGTGTTGGTGGTGCTCAATAAGCAAGACCAATATACCCCCATGGATAAAGCGGTGGTGCTGGACCGGATCAACCAGCGAGTCGCTGAACGGGGTGTAGATGTGGTTGCGATCGCAGCCAATCCCAATCCGATCAAAGTTCGTCGCCATAGCGAATCAGGCGAGATCACCGAATCTCTTGAACAGCCCGAAGCCGACGTTGCGCCCCTAACCCAAAAGCTCGACGGGTTTACTGCCGACCCGGCTCCCTTAGTCATGGCCACCACCCTGCGCCAGACAAAAGCACTGCAGCACAAGATCATCCAAACGCTCAACGAGTATCGTCGTCAAAAAGCCATGCCCGTGATTGAGCAAATGCAGTGGATTGCCGCCGGGACCGCCTTTGCTACCCCCATTGCCACCGTCGATCTGCTGGCCACTGCCGCCATTAACGGTCAGCTTGTGTTAGACCTCGGTGCTATTTACGGCCAGAAATTCTCCATGGACCAGGCCAAGGCCGCTGCCAGCACCATCGCCGAACTAACGGTCAAATTAGGCCTAGTCGAACTAGCTTCCCAGGCCCTCGGCACTTTACTCAAAAGCCATGTGACCACCTACTTAGCCGGTGGAGCACTGCAGGGAATTAGCGCCGCATATCTGACTCGTCTAGCCGGTCTAGCCCTAATTGACTATTTTGAAGAACAAAGTTTGCAAGAAACCACCGAACTCAACTTCGAAGGTTTAGGAGACCGACTGCAAGCATTATTCCAACAGGCACGTCAGGGTCTAGCACTCAAAAACTTTGTTGCCCAGGCACTGCCTCACTTGCCCACCACAAGTCCTGTCGCCAGCTAGCATATGAGCGACCCCGCCCTGAGTCAGGCCGCAAGCGCAGCAGCCCCCAGCAAATCCGCGTCTGGCTCCGTGTCTGACCCCGTATCCGGTGCGCCTGCCCATCCCCTTGTCGAGCAGGCCCGTGACAGTCTGCGGCAAACGATCGATCGCTATATTCCGCAGCTGCAGCTCACCCGCTCGGATACTGACGAACTCAAACGTCAAGCCGCCGTTAAATCCGGGATTGATCAGCTGACGACGCTACTCAACAAATTAGACAGCACCCTGTTGCGGGTGGCGGTATTTGGATTGGTCAGCCGGGGTAAATCTGCTGTCCTCAATGCTTTGGTGGGTGAAAAGATTCTCGAAACCGGTCCTTTAAACGGCGTAACCCAGTGGCCTCGCTCTATATACTGGACACCTTCTGTATCTAAAGAAGAACCCGCCCTAAAAATTGAGCTAATTGACACACCGGGGTTAGATGAAATCGAAGGAGCCGAACGGGGCCAGGTCGCCCAAGAAGTAGCCCAGCAGGCCGACCTAATCTTGTTTGTTGTGGCGGGGGACATTACCCGCACTGAGTATACGGCTCTGCAGACTCTCCATGCCACCCGCAAACCGCTGTTGCTGATCTTTAACAAGACAGACCTGTATCCAGATACCGACCGTCAGGCAGTTTATGACAATCTGAAGCGGCTTAAAGCTCAGCTCGTTGAGGGTGAGCAACCTGACACTGACAATAGCTTAGCCACCATCAAACAGTCGGATATTCCCATCGTTGACGATGTTATTCTAGTCGCGGCTGAGCCGGCCCCGCTGCAGGTACGTATAGAGTGGCCCGATGGTCGCACCACCGAAGAATGGGAAGCGCCACCGCCAGACATTGCGCCGCTCAAAACAGCGTTGATTAATCTCATGGGAACCGAGGGACCGACGCTAGTGGCCCTCAATACTCTGCATCAGGCTAATCAGGTCGACACCAACCTGGCTAAGGCAACCGCAGAACTCAACCAGACTGCAGCCGACGATATTATTCTGCAGTTTGCCAAATACAAGTCCGCTGCCGTCGCCCTAAATCCTATTGCTGTATTGGACATTTTAGGCGGCGTTGCTTCTGACCTGGTGATGATCCGCAACCTATCCAAGCTTTATGGCTTTCCTATGACCAACTTTGAAGCTAGCAAGCTATGGCAGGCAATTGTCCGCAGTTCTGGAACATTGTTGTTGAGTGAGCTGGGTAGCAGCTTACTGTTGGGTATTGGCAAAAGTGGAGCCGCTCTGTGGAGTATGGTCGATGGGACCAGTGGACTGACGGCCTATGCGGGAGCTATGGGAGCCCAGGCGGCAGCGGCAGGCTACGGTACTTATGCGGTTGGACAGGCGGCCCGTGTGTATTTAGAGCAGGGGTGTTCTTGGGGACCGCAGGGGATTAAAACGCTGATGCAGACGATTGTTGACAGTGCTAAAACAGATTCTGTGCTTGAGCGGCTACAACAAGAAGTACGACAGTCGGTGGAGGAACAGTATAAGCAGCGATCGCAGTAGCTGAGGGATCTTGTCAAAAAATAAGATTTTTGGCTTGAGTGGGGTAAGGGGAAAAGGGGTGTAGCTGGTGATTTATCTACTGGCAAGTTCCTGAACTTAGCTTAGGGTGTATGGCTTTCAATAGTTTCAATATGGACTCTGTGTGGATGATTTTCAGCCTATCGGGCGATATTAGTTGGATAGGCTGAGAATGTTTAGCGATCTCAATTTTTATCATCCGGATCGTCATCCAATGACTCGAAAAATCGCTCGAAAGTAACAGTTGTGACCGAGGCGGTGATTATATTAGCAATCAAGCCAAATTGCTTTTGGATATCAGTTGGATTCTCAAGACCAGCAAGATAAACACTGATGGGAATCGCTGTGGAAGTAATGATGATGGCAAAAGCGCGAAGTAGAGTTTTCATATCAGGTGATTTGATGCAATTCCCTCTAGTACGACACAAGCTTTGCTCTGAGATGCTTTCAACGATTGTTCAGTGAACGTTCAATAGCTTTAGTGATGACCACTGATGTTCAGCCGGATAGAATGGTGTATTGGCTAAACCTGCTGAGTAGCAAGACGAATGGTGCGACCTCATAAGCTAACACTTACTGATTGGACAGTAGCGAACAATGCTTTAATGCAGTATTTCGAGGGCAATAAATCGAAGCTGAGCAGTCACATAAGCATGTCCCGGACGACCATTACTAATTTTTTTAGCCAGAAGCCAGTTGGAGAGAGCAGCTTTCGCAAAATTTGCTTTGCATTACGGCTAAATTGGAAGCAGGTTTCCTCAGATGATATCGCTTTAGATTCCTCGAACAACCAATCCGCAGCAGACCTAACTCAATCTAACAAGACATTGATTGAAAAAGTGGGAAAGCAATGTCGTCAGAAAATTCTGGCACGGCACAGCCGAATGCGGTTACTGAGTGGAGTGGAGATTGGAGTTGACCAGCTTTACGTTGATGTGTGGTTACTTGAGAAACCTGAAAATAAGTATTTTATTAATGACGTAAAGACTCTTCTCAAAACTTTTGACATGGAGGAGGATCGTCTGGCGTTAAGCAAACGCATTAAGCGTAATCCAGGTTTTGAAATTGCAAATAATAATTCTAAGCTTGTTATTCTGGGTAAGCCAGGTTCTGGAAAAACAACGTTTCTAAAGCACTTGGCTGTGGATTGGTGCAGAGGTAGATTTCAGCCTGAACAGATTGCCGTACTAATTGAATTGAGAAAAATCCGAGAGAAAACATGGAAGCTTATCAATGCAATTAGTGAAGAACTTGAACTAAAAGATGAAAAAAAAATCAAAGGGTTATTAGAACAGGGCAAACTACTTGTACTTATGGATGGTTTAGATGAAGTGCCGACCAACGAACTTCGGTACATAGTCCAAGATCAAATAAAGCAAATCTCCGAAAAATATCTTGATAAAAATCGACTTATCTTAACTTGTCGCACACAAATTATGGGGATAATTCCGAGCGGTTTTACCTCAGTTGAAGTAGCAGATTTCAAACCAGCACAAATCAGCAAATTTGTTCGGAATTGGTTCACTGCAAGCGGAAAAACAGAAATAGAAGTAACTCAGCAAGTGGACGCAATTCAGCTTGCCATAGCTAATCAGCCTGATTTGAAAGAGGTGACAGCAACTCCCGTATTGTTGAGTCTCATTTGTATAGTTTGGCAAGATAGCGGGGAACTCCCTCCCAATAGAGCCAATCTCTATAAGCAGGGAATTAACTGGCTATTGAGACGTTGGAATAACAGAAAAGATATTGAAGGTTGGGAAATAGGGACTGAAGTATATCGTCAGTTAAGTACTGACGATAAAGAGGCGCTACTCATGGATCTCGCAGCTCGCAAATTCGAAAACCCTAAGAATTTTGTGCTTTTTGAACAAGATGAGTTGGTAGAACAGATAAATCTGACATTAGAACTGAACAATATCCAAGATGGCATTGCTGTACTTAAAGCTATTGAGGCTCAACATGGTCTATTAATTGAACGAGCCGATGAACTATGGTCGTTCTCTCATCTTACTTTCCAAGAATACTTTACTGTTCAGCGATTAACCCAATTACCACCTCAACAGCTTGCTGAAAGAGTTGCTAATTATCAGTGGCAAAATGTAGTAGCACAACTTATAGAATCACAACAGCCTGCTCATCGTTTCCTTTACTTAATAAAGCAGACTATTGATCAGTCTGTAGCAAAAGAGTCCGACATTCAAGTCTTCTTAAATTGGTTACAACAAAAAACGCACTCACTCCAAGCTGACTCCAAACCTATGGCAATTCGAGCGTTTTATTACTCGCTTACACTTGCCCTTGCCCGCGTCCGTTCCTTTGCCCCAGAGAACTTTGCTAAAATAGTCCCTGAAAAAGCTAAGGCTCTTGACCCTACTCTCAAAAGCAACCCTAACATTAGCTTCGACTTTGACCTTTGCTGCATCTTAGAGCATGCTCTTAACCTCTACCTCGATCTAGCTCTCGACCGTATCCTTAATCATGTTCTCAATCTTCACCGTGCCTTCGAGCATATTCTCAGTCGCAGAGCCAGTCTCATTATTGCTCTAGAACTCTCATCTCATTTATTTTTATGCCTACGCCAATTCAGAGATGAATTACCCAAAACAGCTCATCCAAAAGAAATTCAACGCTGGTGGTCATTGCACGGCAAGCAATGGCTTGAGGAATTCCGACAAGTTATAGTTGATTATCGAAATATTGGTCATGACTGGCAATTTACTTATGAGCAGAGAAAACAATTTCAACGCTATTACGAGGCCAACATTTTTTTAGTTCGCCTAATGAACATTAAAGGTGCAGTTAGCGAGGAATATCGCACCGAAATTGAGGATGGACTGATGTTACCATGGGAAGAGCTGCAACAGCGTCAGCCTCATCTCTATGCAGAGCTGGAAGGTTAATATATAGTCAGTTCAGAGTAACCTCGAAGTTTTAATAAAACTGGGCAACGATATTGTCTTTCAGCTTCAATTTTATCAAGGTCATCCATTATCAGGACATATTGGATTGCTATACACACAGCGCTATATTCTTGAAAATCAGGTGCCTGTTATCTGTAATGATGAGGATACCTGGCGGGCATTTATGCATCAAGGCGAGAATCTTCTGATCGCGAAAGATGTGGTAGGTAAGTAGGGTTTGCTGTTGAAGTCTGGTGCTCAACTCCAGCCAGGATTTCATTCTATTGAGACAGGCTTAAGTGCACGGAAAAGTAGCTAAAATGCTCAGAACCCTTG
>JBCDFI010000251.1:0-7527 GCA_039178155.1 Cyanobacteria bacterium P01_H01_bin.105 | reverse complement strand
TTGACCTGGGGTGATCTATGTCTTGATCCGGTTAGCTGTGATGTGACCTATCACGATCACCCTGTCATGCTAACGGCTAAGGAATATGCGCTACTTGAGCTGTTCTTGCGCCACAGTCACCAAGTCTTTAGCACGTCGGCTCTGTTGGATAAGATTTGGTCTTCTGACGAATTTCCCAGTGAAGCTACTGTGCGATCGCACATTCGAGGGCTACGGCAGAAACTCAAAACCGCTGGAATTTCCGAGGATGTGATTGAAACTGTACGCGGGTTAGGATATCGACTCGGTACACCGATGTTAGCCGAAACCCATCTTCATCAACCGGATCAGATCCCTTCAACAGACCGTCAGGCCTATTACCTCACCCGACTCACCCAAACATGGCAGGCCCATAAGAGTGAAAGCGTAGAAAAATGGAACTATCTAGTGCATCTGTCGCAAATCCTCAAAGAGCGAGGCATGAGTGAACAGCAACGGATGCAGGCCAAACAAATGAGCCACAGTTTAGCTGGCACCCTAGGCATTTTTGGATTAGTAGAAGGTCACCGCTTAGCCGTAGCCATAGAGCAGCTACTCCAGTCAGAGTCCACATTTTCTCAGGCACAGATTATCCAGTTTCAAGTCTTAGTGACGACCCTTGGTCATGCCTTAGACACCCCTCCGCAGCTAGTATCTTGGTCAGAAGACAAACCTCATTTGCCCAAAGTTCTAGTTATAGATATCAATCAGGGACCCTATATCCAGCAGCTAATGGCGTTGGCCACAGCTCAAGGTCTAGACATTGAAATTGCCGCCTCTACTGAGACAGCGACCCAGGTCTTACACCTAGATACAGCCCACCCGTTCGACCAGACTGCTGTTTTTCCAGATACAACTCTTCCAGATACAACTCTTCCAGATCTGGTGTTGATCAATCTGGTCGGAAGCGAAACCGATCTTGTTGTATCTGACGCCAGTTTACAATTTCTGTTGAAATTTGTGACCACCCTTAACAACCGTCGGCCCCATTTACCAGTGGTGTTAATTACGTCACAGGCAGACTTTGGCAATCGATTAGATTTGATTCGCCGAGGAGCTGCCATGGTATTGGAATACCCAGTAAGCCCTGCAGAAGTATTAGAAGCCGTCGATCAGGCTACTTACCTGCGATATCGCCATAGCAAAATCATGCTGGTAGACGACGACAGCCATTATTTGCAACATGTCGTCAATCTCTTAAAGCCCTGGCATTTGCAAATCACCCCATTATCGAATTCACAGCGTTTTTGGACGTTATTTACCCAGATAATACCTGATATTATTGTTTTAGATATTGAAATGCCTGGAATTAATGGGTTTGAACTTTGTCAGGTGCTTCGTAGTCATCCCCGATGGCAACACTTACCGATCATTTTTATCAGTGTCCATGCTGACCAAGAGAGCCAAACCAAAGCATTTGCCGTGGGAGCGGATGATTACATTACGAAACCTATCCAGGGACAAAGTTTGGTGCCTCGCATTTTAAATCGATTAAATCGTTATCATGCCTGGTGTAATCAAGAGAATAGACTATTCGCCGTAGAATAGTTGCTGGGTCTTTCTCCACTTCAATTTATTTTTTTCTAATAAACCTAATAAACGTCTGTTAATGCAGCCGACAACATGCACGATGTCTGCACAGGTTTACGGCATGGTTAAAGATAGGATTTTGCCGTATTCATACCAAATCGCCTATGTTTAGGCTTGCTAAGTTAACTCAAACATCTCTTGAGGTCCGGTAGGTAACAACGAAGAAAACGGCAGTCGTTGCCTTCAAAGTTTCAAAATGACTTACATACAACTATGAATCACGTTCGTTACGACTCTTTGTGCCAATTTCAGCATCCTCTGATTGCTCAATTAGCCAAAAAAATTGAATCGATCTGGCAAAGCCAGCTGATGCTCTATCCCTACAACACGCCTACCGATTTAGGCTACGTAGAAGGAACCCTTGAAGGCGAAAAACTGACCATCGAAAACCACTGCTACCAAACTGTGCAGTTCCGCAAACTCCATTTAGAGCTGGCCAAGGTAGGTAAAAATTTGGATATTCTTCACTGTGTGATGTTTCCTCGCCCTGATTTTGGTCTACCCATCTTTGGTGTAGATATTGTAGCCAATCGCACTCAGATTAGTGCTGCGATTGTTGATTTATCTCCTGTTTTACCTAATCGGCAGCTACCCATCGATTACTACGAAGCCTTGCAACATCTCCCAGAGGGAAAATTTTCCCAACCTCGCGCCCTACCAGCCTGGGGAGATATTTTTTCTGATTTTTGCCTGTTTGTCCGACCTACAACACCCCAAGAAGAAGTTTTATTTCTGAATCAAGTCACTTTCTTTTTGTCAATCCACTGTCGGATAAGCAGCCAGACGGTTTCGAGCAGATCCATGGAAGAAAAAGCGCTTATTGTTGCCGGTCAGCGTCAATATTGCTCACAACAGCAAAAAAATGATAAGACTAGACGAATTTTAGAGCGTGCCTTTGGAACAGACTGGGCAGAAAGATACATGAAAACGATGTTGTTTGACTGCGCAGAGACAACGGTAACTGAGCGGAATGTAATGCATTGTAAATAAACCTAAGCTTTAGTAATTGAGTAGATAACCCGCTTAACCCATTATCTTCAATGGATTAGGCAACTGTAAAGATTCAGACACAAAGTTGTGCACAGTATCTGCACAATCAAATTGATTAAATCAAGGTGGTTCAAAAGTCAGAGTCTTGATCTTGAATCAGGACTCTTTCCCCTCAAAGTTTTCAGAACTCGTTATCCTGGCAATGTCTGTCGATTGAGTTTTGATAGCCTTACAGCATAGTTCTTTTGGGGAAATTGTTTTAGCGCTGTTGTAGGTGAGACGTTTGGCAGTCAATTCAATTCTAGCTATTGAGGGTGTTTCTCTCCTCTTTTAATAGTGAGAGTACCGATTTTAGATCGGTCTTACTTCGTCTGAAATGAAATGGCTACAAAGGCTCATCAATAGCGTTTACAGACCGACTCAGAGCTGTGGGCATATACATGTTTAGAGTAGGAGATTTTTTCCATGTTCGACGCTTTTACCAAAGTTATTTCCCAAGCTGATGCACGAGGAGAATATATCGGCAATTCCCAAATCGAAGCGCTAGGCCAACTCGTTGCAGAGGGAAGTAAGCGCATGGATGTGGTTAACCGATTGACAGGCAATGCCAATGCAATTGTTACCAATGCAGCAAGAGAGCTGTTTAAAGATCAGCCTCAACTAATTGCTCCTGGAGGCAACGCCTACACCAACCGTCGTATGGCGGCTTGTTTGCGGGATATGGACATCATTCTGCGCTACGTTACTTACGCAGTTTTCACAGGTGATGCTAGTGTCCTAGACGATCGTTGCTTAAATGGCCTGCGTGAGACTTATCTAGCCTTGGGTGTTCCGGGTGCTTCCATTGCAGAAGGTGTCAATAAGATGAAAGCCGCAGCTATTGCGATCGCAAATGATCGCGGCGGTATTACCCAGGGCGACTGCAGCTCTCTCATGGCTGAACTCAGCGGCTACTTTGATCGCGCAGCTAGCGCTGTTGGCTAAGTGACCGATCGGTTCTCCCCTCTCCTTTGATCAATTTTGTAAAACTTTTAGAGAGATTTAAAATCATGAAGACCCCCATGACAGAAGCTGTGGCAACTGCTGATTCCCAAGGCCGTTTCCTGAGTAGTACAGAGCTTCAAGTCGCCTTTGGTCGTTTTCGCCAAGCTCAAGCGGGCTTAGCTGCAGCTCAGTCCCTAACTAATAATGCAGATAGTCTAGTCAATGGAGCCGCTCAGGCTGTTTATCAAAAGTTTCCCTACACCACCCAAATGCAAGGAAACAACTATGCCTCCACTCCAGAAGGCAAGTCCAAGTGTGCTCGTGACATTGGTTACTACCTACGCATGGTCACCTATTGCCTAATTGCAGGCGGCACAGGCCCTATGGATGACTATCTTATTGCTGGTGTAGCTGAAATCAACCGCAGCTTTGAACTTTCACCCAGCTGGTATATTGAAGCCCTTAACTACATCAAATCAAATCATGGCTTAAGTGGAGATTCAGCCGTTGAAGCCAACTCCTACCTCGACTATGCCATCAATTCCCTAAGTTAGTCGACAACTAGCTTACCGATGCCTTTCTAGCAGCTGTTTTGTTGGCAGGGTATCGGACGGTTCCCGATGCCTTTTCAGCTGTCTTATCAGTATCTATTCAGTTAGAGAGGCATCGGACTACCCGACTTTGTATACAGTCTGGGCAAGTGTCTGAGCGCATGCCTGCCCCTTGTTTTGACCACCTGGCTGGGCAAACAGCTCACCCATAAACGCTCAACTGATAACAATCAGCTGCTCTGAAAACACATTATGACAAGTGAAACATCTGCAAGACCTCTAGGTTTTGAACCATTTGCCTCAGTAATCCCAACCGAGCTACGCAACAATTCTACCGAAGCAGACCTACAAACAGTGATATGGGCCACCTATCGCCAGCTATTTGGTAATGACCACATCATGCGCTCAGAGAGGATTATAAGTGCTGAATCTCTCCTAAAGCAAGGACACATTACGGTACGTGATTTTGTCAGAGCCTTAAGTCTCTCAGATTTATACCGGCAAAAGTTTTTCTATAACGCTCCCCAGGTACGTTTTATTGAGCTTAACTTTAAGCATTTGCTAGGTCGAGCCCCCTATGACCAAACCGAGATTGCAGAACATGTCGATCTCTATGTTGAAAAAGGCTATGAAGCTGAAATTAACAGCTATATTGATTCAGCTGAATACAGAGAAAACTTTGGCGATCAATTGGTCCCCTATTATCGAGGATTTGCAACCCAAAAAAGCCAAAAAACCGTTGGCTTTGTCAGAATGTTTCAGCTATATCGTGGATATGCCAGCAGTGACCGTGCTTCGGTAAACAATAAAAAGGGATGTCTGACAACAGAATTAGCCCGTAATACAGCCACACCTCTTAGAACACCTAACTTTGGTAAAGAGCTACAGGGAAGTACTGGGGGTAAGCGTGGCCAATTTTATCGTATCCGAGTAACACAATCAACAAGTACGCGGACCCCCCAAATTCGTCGAGCAACTCAAGAATATCTAGTGGCTTACGAACAATTATCATCTACAATGCAACGTCTTAATCAGAGAGGAAATCGCATCGTTAATATTACCTCAGTGTAATGGATACGATGCTTTTCACAGACCCGCAATAACGCATCTTGAGGTAATCAGCATTACCAAGTGAAACTATTCTAAGGAGATTAAACTGTGGTTATTACCGTTGCAGGTGCTCGACTAGGCACAGCCCCGTTTACGGAACAAAGTCCTATAGAGTTACGGGCCGATGCTTCCCAAAAAAGTATACAAGCCGTCATTAATGCAGTCTACCGGCATGTTCTCGGTAATGACTATTTGATGCAGTCAGAACGTTTAGTAACCATAGAGTCTTTACTGACCAACGGTGTGTTAAGCGTTCGAGATTTTGTGCGTGCTGTCGCCAAATCTGAATTATACAAAACCAAATTTTTGTATTCGAACTTTCAGACCCGTGTTATTGAGCTGAACTTTAAACATCTGTTAGGCCGCGCACCCTATAGCGAAGCAGAAGTTATTGAACACCTTGACCGATACGAGAATGAGGGGTTTGACGCTGACATCGACTCTTACATCGATACGGCAGAGTATGAGACTGCCTTTGGTGACAATATCGTTCCGTATTACCGCAGTTTCGAGACTCAAACAGGCCAGAGTATTTCCGGTTTTCCTCGGATGTTTAGCCTCTATCGGGGCTATGCCAATAGCGATCGTTCACAGCTCGCTGGCAAAAAATCGCGCTTAGCGACCGAATTAGCGTTAGGAACTACGTATCCTGTTAATATTCCGTCAGGTAGCGCCAACAGTGTGCAGACCTTCTTGCCATCTGAAAAAGGCAACACCCCTACCCGAGTGTTTGGTCGACCACAACAAACTAAGGCCCGTGGCACCCTGTATCGCATTGAAGTAGCCGGTATATCCTCCCCAGGGTACCCCAGCGTTCGCCGTAGCAGTCGCGCCTTTATTGTGTCCTATGAGGCTTTGTCCAAAACCTTACAACGCATCAACAAAACAGGTGGGCGTGTTGCCAGCATTACCCGTGCATAAATAAACCAGCGGCAAACCAGCGGCAAACGATGGCATTAGTTTAGCCTCTTATTACTCTTTAGCCCATAGCAACAACCATGTTAGGACAATATGCATCGAGCACATTTTCTAGCTCAGACAGCCGTACCTTTATATATGAGGTCACCAACCTGAGTGAGAACGATGTGACCTTAAACCACCGCTCTCCCATCCGTACTAGTCATAATCAATTTATCCAGGTTCCTTTCCATCGTATGAGCGAAGAAATGCAGCGCATCACTTTGCTCGGTGGCAAGATTGTTGATATTCGCCCGTTAGGTGTACAGCGAGAACAGGCCGAATCCTAAACTAGGGAAGGATACACTACTCGGAAGATTAGTGATACAGATTTTCCTAAAATGGATGGGATGATTCATTCTTGAGCCAAGCAGATATCTCTGTGAGCAATCGGCTTACTAAAGTTCAGTCCCCAAACTCTAGAGTTTGGGGACTTTGAGTTTTTATCTTTTTTCCAGATCCTCTCTCTAAATTTTGAGAGTTTGGAGAAGTTTCAGGAGTCTATTGGGACCTAGCCTATTGGGACTGTAGCCTATTGGGACTAGCGTATTGCTATCAAGCCTCTACTAAAACGTTAATGCGCTCTCCTGTGAGGCTAAAAGGTCGTACTTGGGTAATTTGTACTTTGACAATTTTACCCTTGAGTTGATTAATATCACCCTCACAGAATGTCAGCCGATTGGTGCGGGTTCGTCCCATGACCTGGTGAGGGTTTTTGGGGTTTATAGCCTCAACCAGTACTCGTTCTACTCGATTGGCATAACGCTGGGAACGCTCAGCGGCCTTAATGGAAACCAGGTGATTGAGCCGCTGCAGGCGATCGCTTTTAGTCGATTCATCTAGCTGGCTGTCCCATAGGGCGGCGGGGGTATTGGGGCGGGGGGAATAGGCTGCCGTATTTAGCTGGTCAAAACCAATGTCATCAACTAGCTGCAAGGTGTTTTCAAACTGTGCTTCGGTTTCGCCAGGAAACCCAACAATGGCGTCAGCGCTGATGGCCGCATCGGGCACATAGCGACGCACGGTATCAATAATGCGGCGATACTTTTCATGGGTATAGCCCCGCGCCATGGCCTTAAGCACGTCATTGTCGCCGGACTGAAACGGAATATGAAAGTGCTCACAGACTTTGGGTAATTCGGCGCAGGCCTTAATCAGGCGCTCAGTAAAGTAGCGGGGGTGGCTGGTGGCAAAGCGAATTCGCTCAATACCGGGTACATCATGAATGTAGTAGAGCAGATCGGTCAGGGTATTCTGACGTCGGCCCTCGGGGGTAATACCCGGTAGGTCACGACCATAGGCGTCGATATTTTGCCCCAGCAGCGTC
>JBCDFI010000250.1:0-7555 GCA_039178155.1 Cyanobacteria bacterium P01_H01_bin.105 | reverse complement strand
GGCCGCATCCACCAGCTTGTCGAGTTCTGGATTCTGGTAAGAGCTGCCGTTAAAGGTGGCATTCTGGCCGTGGTAAGAATAGAAAAAGAAATAGTCAGGATAGTTGAGCCAGCCACCAAAGTTGTTGATAATCATTGGTCGGCTTTTTTCAACCAGTACTGCCCGGAAGTTAGAGCCCGGCACCTTCTCTAGGGTGACGTTAATACCAATCTCGGCCAGGGATTCTTTGACTAATACACAGAAGGGTTCAGCCCATTCTTGAGTCCCTAAATTAAAGGCTAGCGTCGTATCAAATCCATCGGGGTAACCAGACTCGGCCATCAGGCTTTTGGCTTTGTCCATGTCGGTGGTGTAGGGATAGGGCTGAGGCCAGTCAATGGTCTGGGGGTCAAAGCTCTCGCCGCCATACATTTTGACGCACTCACCATAGAGAGCAGTGTCCACAATGGCTTCATAGGGCATTGCATAGGCCACCGCCTGACGAACCTTGACATCACTAAAGGGATTGGCGGCTCCTCCTAGCTCAGGCTGACTATTGAGATCCACTGTGTAGAGGCAGTTTTCAATTGGGGTGGAAACAACGGTGTACTTATCGGCGGCTTTTAGCTCACTGATATCTTTTTCAGAGACTTCATAGTTAATATCGACGTCGCCCTTTTCTAGCAGCGCGCGTCGGTTACCGGCTTCAGGTACATTGAGCCAAATGATCTTTTCAATGGCCGGGGCTGGACCTGATGTCCACTGCTCATTGCGCACTAGCACCACGCGCTCTTCAGGTTTAAAAGTGTCGAGGGTATAGGCTCCACCTCCGGCTGGGTTGGCGTTAGCCCATTCCAGACCCCAAGGATCTGCGTCGGTGATGTTGGGTTCAATCAGAGCAGAGTTCATGATGGCCGGAATGGGTACCGCCATATCCATCAGGGTGAGCTTGTCCTGGCGCAGAAAGTTGACCTGAAAGGTGTGGTCATCAATCATGACAAACTGGTTGGGATCTTCTAGCGCCCCGGCTTTCATCTGAAATGAGGGGAAACCACCTACCGACACAGCCCGGTCGTAGGACCATTTCACGTCCTTAGCAGTGACGGGGGTGCCATCGTGAAAGGTGGCATCTTTGCGAAGATTAAACACTACTGACAGGCCATCATCGGCAACGGTCCAGGATTCGGCAAGTTCCGGCTCGATGACGGTGTAGTCGTAGGATTGGGTGCCATCGTCTAGGGTTTTGGTGCCAAAGGTGACCAGGCGATCGTAGAGACACCAGGAAATACCGTAGGCGGGGCGGTTAGTACCCACTTGATGTAGGTCTAAACCATTGGGGAAGCCACCGCCTTGAACGACGGTGAGCACAGCTGGTTCGGTGCTAGCTGCAGTTGGGGACTCGCTCTCGGTTGACTCAGCGGACGGGCTAGAACCGCCGCCGCAAGCATTGATCAAGGCAGCTAGGGATATGCCACCGGTAAATGCTGTACCGCGTTTTAGTAAGTCTCGTCGCCGCATTGCCTGACTCCTTTGCCAATAGATTTTGCAACTGGCTGCAGGTTAGAGGGCACAGGTGAAATTTTTTGAGAAAAATTCGGGAAGAAATCGGGAAGTTGAGGAATGCTTTCGGCATTATTTCTAGGATTCTTTATTGCCACCCATCGTAATCAGCGAGATAATAAGCGAGCAAAATTATCTGACCCCCCATAACCATGACCAGCAACCCACCAAAGTACAATGTCTACGGCCTTGGTAATGCTCTGGTGGATATCGAATGTGCCCTGTCAGTAGATGCCCTAAAAGCTATCGGCATGGATAAGGGGGTAATGACCCTGTTAGATGAAACGGTGCAAAATAGTGCGATCGCACAGCTCAATAGCTACAAAACCAAACGCTCCTGCGGTGGCTCAGCAGCCAACACCGTGATTGCCATTAGTCAGCTGGGGGGTAAAACCTTCTATGGCTGTAAAGTTGCCGATGATGACTACGGTCAGTTTTATACCCAAGATCTAGTGGACTGTGGTGTCGATACCAACCTCACTAGCCACACGCCCGAATCTGGAATTACCGGCAAATGCCTGGTCTTGGTCACTCCCGACGCCGACCGCACCATGGGCACATTTCTCGGTATCTCGTCAGAGCTAGCTGAAGCCGATCTTAACCCTGACGCTATTGCCGCTGCTGAATATACCTATATTGAAGGCTTTCTCGTCAGCAGTGAGGTCAGTCGGCAGGCTGCGATCAAAGCCCGTCACCTAGCCAAGGCCGCAGGGCGTAAAGTCGCCATGTCCCTATCGGATTACAACATGGTGAAATTCTTTAAGTCGGGACTGCTAGAGATGATTGGTGATGGTGTGGATATGCTATTTGCCAACGAGTCCGAGGCTTTACTGATGGCCGACACCGACGACTTCGCCACCGCTATCGAACACACCAAAACCCTGGCTAAGGCCTTTGCTATTACCCGAGGTCCCCAGGGCTCGATTCTCTTTGATGGAGAGAAACTATTAGAAATCGCCCCCTATCCAGTGACCGCCATTGATACCGTAGGCGCAGGTGACATGTATGCCGGAGGTGTTCTCTACGGCATTACTCACGGATTGAGCTGGGCCCAGGCCGGAGAGTTGGGCTCTGTCGCCTCAGCCAAACTTGTAACCGCCTATGGTGCCAGAATGGCGACAGATGAGCTACAGGCTGTATTAAAACAGACGATTAGCTAGTCGAGTAGCAGAAAAAGTAGTACGACTCCATAAAAAACAGATCGTGTTGATCGCTCTGACGCGGGGGGATTTACGGTCTCTGCTCGGCTACCGTCACTGCGCCATCATTCACGGGGAAGGCATTATATACCTTGTGAATCCCTTCCCATCCATCTTTTTTACCAGCATTCTGTCTGGCGATATTTTCAGCTGATTGAGCGCTGGTGGCATGAACTGAGACCAAGGTTTTAGTTCCCCATTCGGAGACTAAAACGTAGTAACAAGACGTTGGGTTAGAATCAGACAACATCATGGGTATACCAAGCAACTGTATATTTCTCTGTCTATTGCCAGGGAACTTATGCATATTCACGAATGTCTGTAACTAAAGTTTATTTTGCGCCACCGTAGTAGGCAAAATCTGCAAAATTCGCTGCTGTTTTAGCTGTTTTATGACAATTGATGCCCAACCAAGCCCATAGCTGGTCACCTCGGGAAAAATGCCACCATTCGTTAGGATGTTGACGAAATCCGGCTATGGCCATCGTCTGGAACAGAATAGTCCGGTGACGATGAAATATCTCCCCATCGGGTTTGTCGATAAAATAATTGGGGTGAGATCGTTCTGAAATTTCATCAATGGCGGCCCCCATATCGACCACCTGTTGTTGGTTATCAACCAGGGTAATATCGATGGCGGCTCCGGTGCTATGGGGCGGAGGCGTTGTCACATCATGGCTAGGAGCGGCCCAAAACTGATAGACCTGGGTCAATAGCTCAGTTTTTGGGGCCTGGTCTTTGGATTGGTCAGGGTGCTGATGCTGCCAGGTTTGTAACAGCTGACTATAGGTGTAATCCACCATAAACTGCTGAACTGCAATGGGTCGGTAGGCATCAAAAATTTGAATTTGCCAGCCGGGATGGGTTTGCTGTAAATGTGCCTGAGCCTGAAGCAATGCCCGCAAAACGCCCTCGCGCACATAGTAAGGAGAGCGTTCGCCATAGGGAGCCCCTAAAACAGCATAGGGATGAGGATTGACAACAGCAAACTGCTCTAGAGGAATGGGAACTAATGGCTCACCACAGTCTTGAATGGGAATGCGCTGATAGGGCTTAGCAGCCATTACCCAACTGCAACCGGCTGCTTGACCATGGCCACAAAATTGGCCAACAGCTGCAGACCGGTCTTAGCGGATTTCTCAGGATGAAATTGGACGGCCATCAGATTGTCTTTGGTCACCGCTGCTGTCACCATTTGGCTACCGTGGGTCACTGTTGCTGCAACGATGGTGGGATCGACGGCCTCAGCGTAGTAGGAGTGTACAAAGTAAACCCACTCATCGGATGAAATAGTCGCCCAGAGCGGATGGTCGGGTTGGGTAATCTGCAGCTGATTCCAGCCCATGTGGGGAATTGTGATACTGGGTTCGGGCTGAAATTTACGCAGGGTACCTTTGAGCACGCCAATGCCGGGTTCGACGCCTTCTTCAGATGATTCAAACAACAGCTGTAGACCGACGCAGATACCTAGGAAAGGCTTGCCGCTGGCGATTACATCTCGGATTGGCTGGGTGAGGTTGCGATCGCACAGATGACGCATGGCTGGGTCAAAGGCTCCTACCCCCGGTAATACCACACCATCGGCTTGATGAATTACCTCTGGTTGGTCGGTCACTATAGGGGTCGCCCCGGCAAACTCCAAACCTTTACAGGCCGAGTGCAGGTTGCCCATGTCGTAATCAATTACAGCAATGGTTGGCATAGTCCCTCCGGTAGGCAATGACTGCTTTATAGTATCGGCTGGTTTGAGAAAATCGCCTAGTACCCAATAGTTTAAATAACGCCTAGCCGCGTTTACCTAATGTCTATTCCCATGACCTCACCCCTCTTGATCACCAGCTTCCGACCCTGGAAAGCCCACCAGAGGTTAAATAGCAGCGATGTATTACTGGAGCGAGTTGCCGCCAAACTGCCTAAGAATACGATTTCTTTACGGTGGCTGCCGGTCAATTTTGACCTAGCGCCCATTCAGGTGATTAGCCATATTTTTCAATATCGCCCCAAGGTGGTCATCTGCTGCGGCATGGCCGAAACCCGCAAAACCCTAACCGTAGAGCAGTGGGGCACCTACCAGCACAGTCGACTTGCCACCCCGATCCAGCTGCCAACCCTGATCGACAAAACCATTCACACCCGCATTAGTCACAATGCTGGCAACTTTGTGTGCAATCGCCTTTACTATCGCGTGCTGCACCATTTCAAACAGCAGTCGTCTCTGGCTCTGTTCGTTCATGTTCCATTAATCACTCCTGCTAACCAAGCGGTGATTGAGTTTGACTTTCTGAAAATCGTTGAGCATTTAAATTCAGCCTGCTGATTATCTTGTATGATCCCCCTGCCCCCTGCCCTTTCACTTATGTTTTTACCCCTTATTGCCCAGGCGTCGCCGCCCAACCCAACCCAAATTGTGCGTCCTCAGGAGGTCAGACCGCTGCCAGCTCAGCTCGATACGGTGCCCGTATTCAACAGCAACAGTCCTGAACTGATCGGTGAACCGGGAATTTTACTATCAACGTTTCCGCCAGAGGACATGGGATACCCCGACGCCCATCTAGATTTTGTTTTTGACGGGCGGTTTGACGTATTTGCACACCATGTTTATCGAGCCGATGATCCTGAAGATCTTAGCTCTATGTATGTGGCGATTTTGGTACACAACCCTGGGGTAGAAGCAGTGACGCTCAATGTGCTAGCCGGAGCGAGCTATCTGAGCCAGCCGGATGCACCATTTATTACCTTGCCAAGTGCCGTAACCTTCTCACCCCGCGACCCCGTATTTGCCGGACCGGGCAGTCGGGTGATGGGCGATCTGATTCAAGGTCATCGTCAAGAGACACTCCCTTCTCAGCTGGTGGTTCCGCCCGGAGCAAGTGCGTTGTTGCTCAATGCACCGATCCCCGTTGCTGAGTTTGACCCTCCGATTAACGGTCGTTCAACGTTGATGGAGTTAGAGAGTGACGGGCCGGTTTACCTGGCCAGTTTGGCTGAGACCGCCAATGTAGATGGCAATGACACTGAAATAGCTCCCACCCTGGCTCAGTGGGAAACAATCTTGAATAGTGCAGGGTTGGCCGGTCCTCGCGATCGCGCCCCCACTCCCATTACCGACACCCCCGACCAGGTGATCTACGGTCGGGTAGCTGGGGTTGCCGAGGGAGCCAGCTGGACGGCCACGGTTACCGATACGCTCACAGATGGCACTGAAGTGCTGGCCATTCCAGCATCAGGTAATGCTATTTCCTATGGCATCAGTACCCTCTATGCGGGACAAATGGGCACCGAGCAAAATCAAAGTGCGGAGATGCTGGTCCGTTATGCCGATACAGCCTATCAGGCCCATGGCAATTACGGAGTGCAGTACGCCCTGACGTTTCCACTACAAAACACCACCGACACCCCCCAAACCGTCACGGTGGCCCTTGAGACTCCGATTAAAGAAGACACCCTGGCAACAGAGGGGTTACAGTTTTTTGAAACGCCCCCTAATCGCACCTTTTTTCGCGGTCCGATCCAGATCAAATATCGTGACGATCGAGGTTTACCCCGTATTCGCAATATCCATTTAGTTCAGCTGCGGGGACAACAGGCTGAGCCCCTCACCACATTGACCCTAGGGCCTCAAGAAAACCGTCGAGTTGAGATACTCCTGCGCTATCCACCGGATGCCACACCGCCTCAGGTAATCACTATCCAAACCCAGTAAATATCTCACTATTAGAAGACATTTTTTCAGATCCAACTCTGTGGCCTAAGAGGGGTGCCCACACGACAGCGTAGCCATGCAGTATCAACATAACTTGATGACTAAATTGCACCAGATTTGTGCAGTTGTAGCCAGGATTACAATCAATATTCTCTTAGATAAAAGAAGATATCATTAATGAATATGGCTACGAGTAATGCTCGTCGCCGAAAACGCGGGTGCATCTAACTCTATTCCTTTATCGATTAAGCGGTTGAGGGGTGAATATATTTATTGGGCAATACCGACATTGCTAATCCTTGATAATTTTGTCTGCAAGATCTTGGCTAAGTTCACTATTTTCAGATCGAATTGTCTTTATAAATTGGCAATGGCAAAGATGAGTTTTTAATCACAGTCTGTATTACACCCTTCTTAAGGTAAGGGGGCGATCGCACACATGGCATATTCCATTGTTGGTGAGCTAAATCACAAAATTCAACGAGCGAAAGAGACTCTGTTTACGGGGATTCTAGCCATTGGCACCGATGCAGAAGTTGAATGGTTTCTATACTTTCTTGTGGGTCAAATTGTCTGGGCCAATACTCGTACCCATTCAAAGCGTCGTTGGCATCGACAATTTCTTAAATATTCTTCAGACTTACACCCGAAAACAATCCATACCATTGCTCATCACCCTCAAAACTATAAAACGGTGGCGCAGCTGGTCATGCAGCAAAAGTTTAGTCGGGAGCAATTTTCTCAAATAGTTGTAGGCTGCATCTCTGAAATTCTGTTTGATATCATCCATCAAGCTACCCTAAAAGCCAAGGACTCCCCGACGTCGCTAATCTATAAAGCAAGTGCCCGTAATGGGGCAAACTTTCCCTGTATTGGACTACATCGAAAACCTGTCTGGGAGCAGGTTCAACAGGACTGGACTACATGGCAGCAGGCCAATCTAACTGAATACTGTCCGAATCTAGCACCGCACATCGTTCGAGCAGATATCCTCAAAGAACGTCTCTCCGCCGATGCATTTCAAGACTTTGAAAGATTAATTGACGGCCAACACACTCTACGAGACTTGTCTGTCAAAACAGGCAAACCGCTGATCCCGTTGACCCAGTCTCTT
>JBCDFI010000249.1:0-7590 GCA_039178155.1 Cyanobacteria bacterium P01_H01_bin.105 | reverse complement strand
TAGTCTATTTAGATAGGTTTTTATCTTTGGTGTAATAGCGATACAGAGATACCAGCATTACCTTGAGGGCTCGGTTGAGTTCATCAGAGGTTTCCAAACAGTGCGCTAAAATCGTTAGCTTGCTTTCAAAATCACCGTAGGTAGGGCAGTAATCAAAGGTTTCCTGCAATAGGTCACGAAGCGTTTTTGTCTGTAAGATCTTTCGCTGTAGGGGACTATCTGCATAGGGACCATAAAGAATGGAGTACAGTAGCACCCTAACCTTGTCAGCATCACACTTTTTCGAGAGTTCGTGCTCCAAGGTGGTAAGACTATCGGGTGTAGTGACTACGGGTGACGGACCTGTTGCGTATAGAGGTCGAAATGCTCTTAAAATTTCCTTCGCGATGACCTGTGACTTAGTGGGCGACGGCTGATTTCTAAGGATTTCAACCAGATGCTGTTTGAGTTGAAGCGGGGTAGGTGATTGACGATGAGCTAGCTGTACCAGGCTGAGCAAATCAGTACTTGCTGTATCAGCGATTTTGCCAGGAGGGTGCCCCAGGTATCCTAAGAACGTTTTAATAATGTCTAAATTGCTGGCTTGAGACAATGCGGCAGTTACGGGCTTGTATCGTTCGGCTGTTGCCCGTGATTGTACTGATGCCGATAAGTTAGCAGCTTGTTGGTCTGTAGACGGTGAGAGTGGCTGCTTGGGAAGAAAAGCAACGCGCAAATAGTACAAGATTACGTTTGCGATCGCAAGATATACCTTCTTACGATTTAGGTTATTAGCCTTTTGATAAAGACTATCGCGACATTGGTGAAGTGTAGAATAACGTCCTAACAAAATCGTCACCAACGACCCCATTGAAATATTGTTCAATGCAGTCACTTCATTCTCCCAGCTCCCATAGCAAACGCTAAATAAGAGTTTTTTAATTCGTAGATGCTGGTCATGCTGCATTAAATTCCCAACCACTTGCTCCATAGCATCCTTCCTCGTTGCAAAGGTCTGTTGGGAATAGCTAATCGAAAGACCGTCAGGGGACATGAGTAGTTGGCGGCTGATTACGCTGATATTAACCTTGATTAATATTCACATCTTAGAACTAAATTGACCACTTCAGTTCATTGACTCTTTATTAGAGCTATGTAAATTACCGGGTACAGGTCTCCGTATCTTCACATAATAGTATTCTTACGCAGAAAAAAATGCAGTAGGCTACACAGTCTGTTAAATAAGCGATACCTGTTATTTGTCACAAATTACGGTTGTAAAAAAATGAGATATGAATGTGATAGTTCTACCCTGTACGACACAAATTTTTACTGAGAATTCGAAATAGATTCAATAATTTGTTCGGTTTCTTGATCAAATAAATGAATCCGATGACTGTCTAACTGCAGGTTTATGGCTTGTCCAGGAACGACTACGGCTCTAGGATCGAGTCGAGCAACAATCTCACTACCGTCAGTTAATGTGGCATATACAATCAGCTCATGACCCATCAGTTCCACTACGGATACCTCAGCATGAATATCTATGGGGATAATGCCAGGGGGCAAATAGCTAGGGTGATAGATGCTTTCTGGACGAATACCTAGGGTAAGGGCTCGGTCGATATAATCACTGATGCTATCTTTATCCCTTAAAAGAGGGAGGCTAAAGCTGCCAGTTTTAACCAGGAGCTGGTTGTTGTCGTATCTAACGGTGGCGTCTAAGAAATTCATAGATGGACTGCCTAGAAATCCGGCCACAAAGATGTTGTTAGGCTTTTCATAAATTGTTTGAGGGGTATCAACCTGTTGCAAGATACCTTGGTTCATGATGGCAATACGACTGCCCATCGTCATTGCTTCTACTTGATCATGGGTGACATAAATAAAGGTGGTACCCAGTCGCTTATGGAGCTTATTCAGTTCGGCTCGGGCTTGCACTCGCAGTTTTGCATCTAAGTTAGATAGGGGTTCATCCATCAAAAAAGCAGACGGATTGCGGACAATCGCACGACCTACCGCTACCCGCTGACGCTGGCCTCCAGACAGTTGTTTGGGTTTGCGCTCAAGCAGGGTTTCGATACCCAGCTGCTGGGCTGCCTGATGTACACGCTTTTGAATATCTGGTTTGGATACTCCCTGCAGCTCCAGACTAAAGGCCATGTTGTCAAAGACACTCATGTGAGGATAAAGCGCATAGGACTGGAACACCATGGCGATATCTCGATCCTTAGGTGGCAGTTCATTGACTCGACGGTCGTCAATGTATAGGTTGCCGCTACTAATGCTTTCTAAGCCAGCTAGCATCCGTAGCGATGTGGTTTTGCCACAGCCCGAGGGGCCGACAAGAACTAAAAATTCGCGATCGCAAATTTCTAGATTTAGATCCTTAACGGCTACATAGCCATTCTCATATTGTTTTGTAACTTGCTCAAACCTCACACGCGCCATGGCTGTCCGTCTCCTGCCGGTTGCCGTCTTCCACAAATAGTAGCGGTAATCATGCTAGATAGTAATGGACGTCAACTAACAGTGATGATGGCTGAGAAATTAAACCTACTAGGCAAGGTGGAAGCCATAGTGAATAGCGTTATGGGAGTGCGCACAGAAGCAGCCCATCAGTTGCCCGCTGCGGCAGCCCAACGAGCTGATTGGTCTGCAATTGGCGTTTATGTCAGTGGGACCTTGGCTCAAATTGGTCTAATGACAGGCATTCTTTGGGGACTGCAACAGTTGACCCAGAACTGGTCAGGAGTCCCTAAGATCAGCGTTGCAATCTTGTTCTTTGTCCTCATTGCAATTCGCTCGCGGCTTTTCTCCCCCCTAAATAATGCACGAACTCGTACAACCTATAGCAATGTTGAACGACCCGGTTGGGCTCCCCCACCCCTGGCATTCCCCATTATTTGGATGAGTATTGGTATTTTACGAGTTATTGCCTCTTACTTAGTGTGGCAAGCGTTAGGTCAAACATACCTATCGTGGCCCCTAGTCATTTTTGTGATCCACTTAGCTTTAGGCGATACGTGGAATACTGTTTTTACTGTGGAAGGTCGATTGGGTTTCGCTGTACCTGTCGTAATTATTGGCCCCTTAGCTTCGTCTAGTGTTGTTGTAGTTAGCTATTGGCAAATGGTTCCCCTAGCGGGACAACTATTGTTGCCTATGGTGGTTTGGTTGGGAGTTGCCAGTGCTCTTGTGATTTCTATATGGCAGCTGAATGGTCGTGAGCCTTGGTATCCAATGCAGTTAGATGAGTCCACATAAAGCTAAAAAATAATGCATGGACAA
Organism: Cyanobacteria bacterium P01_H01_bin.105; assembly: GCA_039178155.1. GTDB lineage: Bacteria > Cyanobacteriota > Cyanobacteriia > Phormidesmidales > Phormidesmidaceae > Leptothoe. The sequence goes on along the minus strand of JBCDFI010000249.1, from coordinate 4,320 downwards.
GAAAAAACTCAGACCCAAGAGATTTAAAAGCTCTCAAGTCTGAGGTCATTAATCTGTTTCAGAGAAATTGAAAATTCAGAGACAAGCCTTAAGCAGCCACAGCCTCTTTTTGTTGTCGACGGACCTTGCTTAAAACTAAACCAACTGCTCCTATCCCCAACAGTGCCCCAGGCTCAGGAACATGGGTGGGGCCTTCTGGCTCGTTGTCTACCTTAACGATACGAGCAAACAAGCTAGCTTCGCTGGTACCGTTTTCTTGGGAAATAAAGTCGGTAACTGCTCCGGCATCAAAGTCAGGAGTGTCATTAAAGCCTACTAACTCAAGGGTATATTCGTCTCCTTCGAATTCAAAACTGTTTTCAGAATCGATGGCAAAGTCCCAGGTGATTTTGTCTGAGCATCCAGAGCCGGTTGTTTGGTAAGGGCATACGCCCCCTGCATGATTGCTCTTAGTGTTGCTGGTTTCATCAACGTTTAGGGCAAAGTTGAAGGTTTGTTCACCAAGACCGGTTTCCCCGAAACCTAAACTAAGACTAAAGTCAGTTTTAGTCGCAATACGACCATCTGACCAAATAGTGTTGTTGTAATGCTTTAAGGTTCCTAAATTAAAAACTTTACCGACTTCTAGTTCAACGTTGCTGCTGCCAGCAAAGCCAAGACCACTTTTCTGGGCTGTTCGATCCTTGTGAGAGCCATAATATTGAGAACCATTTTTCTTCCGGTAGGAACCGTAATCTGAAATCTTTTTATGGCCTGCTTCTTGTGTTTTGGAGGAGCTGTAATAGTTGTAGACAGGATCACCCCAACGCACCTGGTTTACACCGTTATAATCAAAAAATTCGACATAATTATCGGAGTCTTTTGTAAACGCTGCTTGCTCATAGTTTGTGAACTCGCTACTGTCAGCAGCTCTGCCAACAGTAGTACCATTTTCCAAAAGCGCGTTGTCAAATCTTGCGGATGTGCCTGTTAAGGTAAAGGCATAACTGGGAGCTATACCGATAGTGCTAATAATGGCTGTGAGACTGAGCACAGCACGAATTTTGAATGTATTCATGGTAATTTTTATTGATGTCTACGTGACTCGGTCCCCGATCCTTGTATGTCAAATTTAATACTTAAAAATGATGTCGAAATGCGGGTAAATACGTATGTTTCCCATGAAGAGTTAGGCTGTTTCATAGCTTTTAAGGAGACTTTTGTAGAACCCCAGATAAAGCTCAAGAAAGGTTGTTAGATTGTTTTAGGAATTCTTACGGTAATACCTGATTTGGTTGTTTTATCGTTTCAGTATGCATCCGCCAAGAGGCTGGCTTTAGCTCGGCTATGGCTGTGGTTTCTCTGCTGTCCTAGTAATTACAAATTAGAAGTCGCAGAGACCTACGCTGCAACAACTCTATTTGATTCCGCTGCTTACTTAAAACGTGAAGTGTAATTCCAGTGTCCAGTTGTTACCGTGACGAACGATCTGTATATCGCGAATAAATTCACGAAAAAAAAAGCGACGTTCTGGTTCTGACAGGTCTTCCCAAAATTGAGGGATGCTCACAGCCTGTGATAGTTCTTTGAGGTTTACGGGGGGAAGCTGGGAGAGCTGCTGGTTAAGCTGGGCGATTTCTGTATGTACGCCATAGGCTCGTAAGTCCGCAGTGGTTTGGTCTAATATGCCTGTGGTGACTAGTTGGGGTAGCTGGTTCAAGATAGCCTCTTTAGTTGCGATCGCAGCCTTTAAACCTTCTTTAGGACCACGGTCTGGAGTAGAGAGCTGAGCTACCGCTTGAGGGAGTTCGGTACAGATAACCTGAATTGTTTCAGCTAGCAAGGCTTCGTAGGATAGCGCTTTGCACTGAGCTGGACAGGTCTTAGCACGCATGTAGGTATAGTCTTTTTCTCGTTTAGGAGCACTGACCCGACTCACGGTCAATGTAGCCTGACATGTTTGACAAGTCACTAGCCCCGCGAGCGAGCGAGGCGCGCTGGCCGTCTTGGGAGCCAGGGTGCTATTCCGGCGTAGCAGTCGATCAATTTGTGCTGCTTCAGTAGGGTCTAAAAGAGGGCGGTGCGTATCCAAAATCATACCGCCGTCACCATAGCGGGTATGTCCTCGATAGATGGGATGTTCTAACCAACGTCTGCCGGTAGAGGCCGATATTTTTTTTCCATATTGCTTGGCAATATAACGGACAGCCCCTCGCAGTGAACCATAGAGCAAAAACTGGTCAAAGAATGCTTTTAGGACAGGGGTTGTGGCCCGATCAATCACATAGCCCTGTTTGCCTCGACGATAACCATAGGGGGCTTTACCAGGAGGAGGCAGTGCCTTGAGCCGCTTAGCAGCATGGCCTTGACGAATCCGGCGCTGACGTTGGGCAGCTTGGACCTGGACCAACGCAATGGGGAGTTGAGAGTGTGTTTCCCCATCCGCTGGTGTTTGATAATCCTGCTCGGTTGTAATAACAACGGTCCCTGCGGTTTCCAATAGGGTGAGATGTTTGGCGACGGCGGTTAGAGAATCGCCTAATTCGTCTAGTCGTCGCACTAGCAAGTACGCTGGTGGCTGGGTTTGAGCCTGGGTCAACAGTTCTCGTAACTGAGGGCGCTGCTCTAAAAGAGAGGTATCTAGCAGCGGGGTATCTTTATAAACGCGATCCACTTCCCACCCCCACAGATCATCAGCGATGGGTGGCTCCAGTCGCGGATCTGTGTAAAGGTAGGCGGCAATTTGCATAGGAATATAGCTGTTGTGAGCGGGCCGTACACCGTCGAGAAGCCTGCCCTAACCTATCGCTTGAAGTTTGTTCACAGCTAGAACCGCTGATCATTCTTTAGATTTTCCATGGCCAGATCAGCGGGTGCGCTACACTCCAGAGATGCGAGCTAGTGTCGTGAAACCATGGGTAAATTGTCTTACAAACTATTTTCCAAACTACTATTCGCCGTTCTGCTCCTGGGGGTAGTCAGCTGCCGACAGCCAGAGCAAACTGCTGCCCCCGAGGATGGTTCAAACGCGTCTGAAACGACCAATGTTTCTCCGTCGACTGACTCTACTGATTCTACTGGGGATGAGGCAACGGAGCCAGTGCCTTCTCCGGCAGCCTCGTCTAGTAAGCAGCCTGCTAAGCCTGCTGCTGGAGCTGCGACAGCCCCTCGAACTGCGCCAGTAGCGCTGGCTAAGCAAGACTGTGGACAAATGGCAGATCAGCAGGCCATGAATCAGTGCGCGGCTGAAAACTATGCCATTTCTGACAAAGCGCTCAACCAGGTCTACCAAGAGATCCGTCAAGGGCTAGATGAGGCAGCCAAAGTTCAGTTGACTCAGGCTGAAGAACGCTGGCTTGTTTTTCGCGATGCTGAATGTACCTTTGAAAGCGATCGCTTTGAGGGTGGCTCTATGGCTCCATTGATTCAGGCAAGCTGTCTGGAGCAGGTTACGGACAATCGGATTGCAGAGCTGCAGCGGACCGTAAAAGCAGAGACGAGTTTTGCGGATGCGGATGCTCAACTCAACGAAGTCTATCAAGCGGTACAGGCGTTAGCTAGTGATGCGGCAGCAGAGGATCTAACGGATGTGCAGCTAACCTGGCTTGACTATCGCGATGCGCACTGTGAATTTGAGGCCAACCTGCCCTCGTCTCCTGATGTTAAAGCGTGTTTGGCTGCGATGACTGAGACTCGGGTATGGCAGTTGCAGACTTTACAAGATGACTGGTCTTTGTAGACGTCGTTGAGACACTGTATAAAGGTGCTATCTATGACGCTTTTACATTTGAGTAGGCGTATTAAAACTGATTATGTAAGTTGCTGAATAACTGTGGTGTAGATGATCTCTTATAAAGGTTTGCTCACGCTGGCCGTAGCTGCTGCCGGTGTCTATGGTGTGCTCTGTGTCGGGTTATTTTTTTACCAAACAAAGCTAATTTTTAAGCCGACAAACCTACTAACCCAGACACCCGCTGCTCAGCAGTTGGACTATAGCGATGTGTGGATTGGGGCTGATGGGATGCATGTCGCCTCTGGACAGGGGTTACACGGCTGGTGGTTGCCCAGGTTGTCGGGCAATTTGTCGGAGCTATCGCTGACGCTGCTTTATCTCCATGGCAATGGTGAAAATATTAGTGCCAACTTGGGATTGGCTCATCGCTATCAACAGATGGGATTTAACGTTCTAATGATAGATTATCGAGGCTATGGCCTTAGTCCTGGGCCGTTTCCCAGTGAGCAGCGGGTCTATGAAGATGCGATCGCAGCCTATCGCTATTTAACCGAAACACAACAGATACCAGCCCAGCAACTGTGGCTGTTTGGCCATTCTTTAGGTGG
>JBCDFI010000248.1:0-7634 GCA_039178155.1 Cyanobacteria bacterium P01_H01_bin.105 | reverse complement strand
TCAGCGATCCCATTGGCTGTCACGGTGCCATCAGCTACCTGGAGTTGGGTATTGTCTACAACAACCGTGTTGTCCACCAGCGTTAGGTCTCCCTGGCCTGGAAAGCTGGACTCCGATAGCTGCCACTGGGCAAAAGCTGTTTGAGTTTCTAATGTTCCCTCGGCTTCTAGGCTGGCTGTTAACAAACCAATCATCATTTCAGACGGCAATGTTACCCCATAAAGCTGTGTAAACGGATCGGCTGGTAGCTCTGCCTCGCCGGTTAGGTTAAAACTAAGATTGTCCAAGTCAGTTAGGTCAGCCTGACCCTGGGCCAAAATTACTCCGCCCTCTGCAGGTACCACCCGTAATTCTGTTAGCTCAAATGCGGCTAGCTTAAATTCAGGCAGAGGCAGGACAAAATCAGCTGACGCCGTAGCCAGACTCAGTTTATCGACCTGTAATGGTTTCAGGTTAACCAGGCGTCCCTGGACGTTCGGCTCATTGAGCTCCCCCGTCACCTGGGCATTGAGCTGAAAGGGAACTGTCTTGTCTATGGGAAGGTCTTCAGACAGTTTTAGATTGGCCTGGGTTTGTACATTCGCTAGGGTAACGTTGGGAACCTGAGCCGTTAGGTCATAGCCTTCCTCCCAGTCCACAGTTCCCTCTGCTAATAGTTCAACGTCACCTAGCTGCAATGCTGTATTCTCCAGGGTGACCTGCTGTCCCTTAAATCGTAGCTGGCTACGAATGTTGCGAACGGGTTCAGCCAGGTCCCTGACTAACACCATGCCCGCTTTAAACTGGGCTGTCCCCTGGACATCCACAGCGGTTTGGTCTAGGCTGCCGTCTTCGGCCAGGGCAGCTGCGACTGTCAGATTAGTGTTGAGGGTGCCAGCACTCAGACCCACCAAAGATGGCAGCAGTATATTGACCCCAGTGGTAGGAAGATCCTGCACCCGCACATTGGCCTGGACCGCTGAATTTTCAAAATCTCCCTCACCTTCAATATCAAAACTGCCTGCTTCAACATCACCAGTCAGTTCAAAATATACTTGCTGAGAGTCTTCACCATAAAATTTAGCGGTGAGATCTGTCTTGTTTAACTCTAGGGTTTCGCGAGGGACAACGGCATTAGGGTCCTGGATCAATGGGGTCGCCGTTATGTGGGCGTCTTGAATGTTAATAGACTGAATATTGGTGGTGACCAGCGGTTCTTCTTCGATGGGTTCTGGCAGGGATAGTTCAAACCACTGTCCGTCTTTTCCCTGTACCAACGACAGATCAGGCCGGACTAAAACAACATGGGGTTCCAGGGTTCTCTCAAACAGGAGCGATCTCAAATCAAACCTGATCGCGACTTGATCGACCGTTACAGAAGACTTGTCTGTCTCCGTAGATGGAAGCGTGGTTTTTCCTAACTGCACCCCGGTGAGTGACAGCCGCTCTAAATCGCCCAGTTCTATGGGCCGGTCAATGGTTTCAGCGATGCGTTCCTCAATGATAGGAAGAATACGACCATTGATGATGCGTTTACCCCAGATCGCCCCAGCAATACTGCCAATGGCAACAATCGTCCCTAACCCGGCTCCAACTTTAATCAGGGTTACATACGGGCGGCGGGGCGATGATGGCTCAGGCAAATTGGGCATAGCACGCTTACAGGTCACAGCAGTATCTAGACTGCCGCTACGATGGCAAACAGCAGTCTCACTGTATGACTTTACCGCTATGGGTAGATTCCTTGGTGTTTGCTAAGCATCAATTCTATGCCCAGCAGCTATGGGTTCAGGGTATGGTTCAGGGACCGTTTTCTGGTTAGTTTTCTTGACTAGATGATTGCAACAGCTTCAAAATGTGGGCCGTTACCGCCAAACTCTCTTCAAACAGCACATCTTCGCCCCAGCGCTGTAGCTGCTGTTCTAGCAATAAATCAGACCGCTGGTCAGAAATTGCCGTCACTTCTTGGATATAGCATGCCTGGGCTCCACCACCAGATTCCATCCGCATACAGCCTGCAGTTTCTGAACATAGGATGGTGCAACAGTTGGCATCCAAGTTTGTAGATGACATCCGTAAACCCGTCAAGTCCCCTAGGACTTCTCCCACATCGGCAACGGGGATGGCGGCGAGTTCTACATCAATAGCTCGTCCGTGTCTGTTGGCGGTTAAGGAGATGCGCCGCAAATCGTAGTCCCCACCCTCTAGCTGGTAATCTTCGGGCTGCCAGTCTAGACGGCTGGCTAACCAACCTAGATAGAGCAAGGCCTGGGCCGCATTGCCCTTTTCGTAGTCGACGCCGATTTGGTCCATCTCCATCAACGCCATGCGTCGCTCGGGAGGGTCGAAGGAGGCGGCAGACAGCTCCTGCCATGGTGCCAGACGATACCAGTTGAGATCGGCTACTTTGACGCCGCTATCCACTAGCTGATGGATTTTTAATAGTTCTGATTCGGGGTTGCCGTAGTAGCTGGAGTCGAGAATAATACAGCTGCTCAACTCAGACATTGACTGAAAGAGAAGCTGCTCGGGATTGGGGGTGGCCTTCCACCATACAAACTTGGGTAGGTCGTCAATCACCAGGGACTTGACCAAAATATCCACTCGATCTAGAGCTTGCTTGGTGCCTCGTAGGGTAATGTACTCACAGCATACGAGCCGACTGCCGCTTCTCTTTTGGATGGGGCAATAGGCGGATACCTGAGCGGTAACACCGGTATCTTCGTCGTCAAAGGTGGGACAGAGGGTAATTACCCGGCAAGGGTTCTGGGCTGCTAGGGCTTCGTTAAGGCTAAAGCCCCGCAGATCGGCATTGCTATAGCGACGCTGCTCTGGTGACAGTGCCTGAAACTCGTCGCGTAGACGCTTTAGAGTAGCCTGGTCAACCCGATTGGTGATGGGCAGGCCATAGGTTTGTTGGGCTGTTGCGATCGCACTTCTCGTTGCGGGTCCATGCTCCCCATCAATGGGATTTGTATAAAACCCGAGGGCGGCTAGCAGCTGCTGAATCTCTTCTGGTTCATAAATGATTACGTTAAACGTAGTTGCCCGTGTCGCTACACCGGAGCCATCGGTGGCATAGTTATGCCAAATTTCCCGAAGTTCGGCCTCAATATCATCAATCGAAATGTCTTTAGGTTTTTGGAGCGTAACTAGAGAAGTCACCATAGGTTTAAGTCGCGCGATTAAATCAACAGGTCAATCAGAAGTGTCAGACGTTAGGGTGTTTAGAGTCTGCGCCAGCGGCGACCCACTTTATTGAGCAAAAATTCAGCTTCGACCGGTTCCCAAGTACCTGCTTCATATAGAGGAATCTGAGCAGGATCGGCTGGGCTATCCCAGGCTTCTAGCACCGGAGTCAAGACTCGCCAGGATTCTTCAACTTCATCGCCTCGGGTAAATAAAGTCTGATCCCCAAGCATTGCGTCCACGAGCAGTCGAGCGTAGGCGTCTGTACTGGCCTTACCAAAGGCCGCATCGTAGCGAAAATCCATATCCACCGGACGGGTCCGTAAGGAGCTACCCGGCGTTTTTACCTCAAATCGCATCGAAATTCCCTCATCGGGCTGAATTCGTAGGGCCAGGATATTATCATTCATTTGCTTTGCCGCTGACTGAAACATCAGGTGAGGCACCTGCTTAAAGTGTATCGAGATTTCAGAGACTTTCTTGGGCATCCGTTTGCCGGTACGTAAATAAAAGGGCACTCCCTGCCAACGCCAGTTATCGATTCGCATTTCTATCGCAGCAAAGGTGTGGGTCGTAGACTGGGTAAGACCCTCTTCTTCTTCGCGATAGCCCGGTACGGCCTTGCCCTTCATCCAGCCTTTGGTATATTGTCCGCGAATAGCGCAGCGGTCTAGGTTAAGCGGATCGGCCAGACGCGTTGCCTGGAGTACTTTAACCTTTTCATTGCGCACGCTAGAGGCGGCTAGAGAATTAGGCGGCTCCATGGCCGTTAGGCAAAACAGCTGCATCAGGTGGTTTTGCACCATGTCCCGCAGGGCTCCGGCGGTTTCGTAGTAGCCTGCGCGCCCTTCCAGACCGACGGTTTCAGCCACTGTAATCTGTACGTGGTCTACAAACTGACGATTCCACAGGGGCTCAAAAATAGCATTGGCAAATCGAAACACTAACAGGTTTTGAACGGTTTCTTTACCTAGATAGTGGTCGATGCGATAAACCTGATCTTCCGGCACAGCCGCCTTTACCTTCTGGTTTAGTGACTGAGCGGATGCCAGGTCACGACCAAAGGGTTTCTCGATAATGAGCCGCTGTTTAGTTTTATCGGCCAGCATACCCGCTGCTCCCAGCTGCTGGGTCGCCTCGGCAAAAAAGCGCGGAGCTACCGACAGATAGAACAACCGATTACCTCGTGTATAGCGTTTCTCATCTAGCTCAGCTAAAAAGGCTTTGAGTTTTTGATAGCTTTCGGGCTGGTCAATGTTGCCAGGACAATAAAACAATCCAGATGCAAAGTTCTCCCAAAGCATCTGGTTATGGATTCCTCCACCGTAGTCTTCAATGCCCTTTTTTAAGTGCTCTCGGAAAAATTCGTGGCTCCACTCTCGCCGAGAGACTCCCACAATAGTTAGCTCTGGCGGCAGCCGACGCTCTTGACGCATCTTATAAAGAGATGGCACCAGCTTACGCTGGGTCAGATCCCCCGATGCTCCAAAAATGACTAGAATCTGAGGCTCGGGAATACGATCTTGCTGGAGGCCAACGCGCAGGGGATTTTCTAGGAGAGAAACCATAGAGGGTAAGTGGGAGAATGGGGAAGGGAAATGGGAATCAGGATCATAGGGGGCAAAGCGTGAGAAGGAGGCAGTGGGCAATGCCAGGAATCAAGAAATCCCTTATGGAAAGAAGACCCTGAATGGTTTCTTCCCAGGTGCCCACTGCCCAGACCGTTATGCCGGTGACAGCTGCTTTACCTTAGTCACTAATGAGTCCATTAGCTTGTCAAAGGGTTGGATAAACTTGTCGATACCTTCGGCGAGCAGCTCGTCCATTACCTGATCGAGGTCAATACCCACTGTGGGCAGGGTATTGATGACGGCATAGGCTTGGTCTACATCGGTCTCAATCCGGCTGGAGACATCGCAGTGATCCGCGCAGGCTTCGATGGTGTTGGGCGGTAGGGTATTGACCGTATCGGGACCAATCAGCTCATCGACATACATGACATCGCTGTAGGCTGGGTTTTTAGTGCTGGTGCTAGCCCATAGCAGTCGTTGTACCTTGGCTCCGCTGGCAACTAGAGCTTGCCAACGATCGCTCTGGATGATCTTTTTATATTCTTGGTAGGCGATCTTAGCGTTTGCGATCGCAACTTTACCTTTCACACTCGCTATCTGCTCATGCTTGCTGCTGTCAGCATCGGCCAGCTGGTCGAGCCGATCGTCAACTTTGCTATCGATGCGACTCAAAAAGAAGCTAGCTACAGACGCCATGGAGCTAATGTCATGACCATCGGCCAAGCGCCCTTCAAGACCTCGAATATAGGCCCAGGCCGTATCGATGTAGCTCTGTACCGAGAACAGCAGAGTTACATTAACGTTGATCCCATCGCGGATGGTCTGTTCAACCGCCTTTAATCCTTCGGGGGTACCCGGAATCTTAATCATTAGATTAGGCCGCTCAATAGCTGCTGCATATCGACGGGCTTCTGCTAAGGTAACCTCAGCGTCATGGGCCAAGTTGGGAGGGACCTCCAAACTGACATACCCATCTAACTGGTTAGAAGATTCATAGATGGGCTTAAGGACATCACAGGCCCGACGAATATCATCAAATACGAGCGACTCATAGATTTTATCGACGGGCTGACCCGTTCTTACACCCGCTTCGATCTCCTGGTCGTAAATCTCGTTGCCTGCGATCGCCTTTTCAAAAATAGCTGGGTTAGAGGTGATCCCGTGAACGTCTCGACTATCAATTAGCTGAACCAGCTCCCCAGAAACCAGCAAATCTCGGCTGAGATTGTCCATCCAAACACTTTGACCATAGTCTTTTAAGTGCAAAATCGGGCTGTCATTTGTCGTGACCATAGGTGGGTTATCCTGTGTAATTTGTTGCCTATTTATTTAGTGTTGCCTAGCTTCAATATCGTGGAATCTATCCAGCGATAGTTCTTTAAAAACCTGTTCTCTCTATCAGTTCTCATGCATGGAGGTTAGTTCACAATAGCCATCTCAGTTTCACGTTCTCGAAAACGATCTTGAATAAAAGATTCCACTAAGGCCACATCCTCATTACTGCCTAGCACCAGCGGTGTACGCATATGTAGCCGATCGGGGATCACCTCCAGGATTTTCTGGGTACCCGTTGTGGCTCGTCCCCCAGCCTGCTCTGCCAAAAAGGCTAACGGAGCCGACTCATATAGCAAGCGTAGTTTGCCATCAGGGTTTTTGACAGTGCCGGGATACAAAAACACACCACCCTGGGTCAAAATTCGATGAAAATCACCTACTAAAGCACCACTGTAGCGAGCCGAATAGCCTTCGTGGCGGTGAACATAGCGAATATAATCTCGAATAGAGTCATCCCACTGCCAAAAGTTACCCTCGTTAACACTGTAAACAGGGCCATGGCTAGGAATTTTAATGTTCTCTTCCGAAAGAATGAACTCACCTAGGCTGGGATCAAGGGTAAATGCATGTACCCCCGTGCCAATGGTGTAGACCAACACCGTACTCGGTCCGTAAAGAATATACCCTGCTGCCAGTTGTTCTTGACCTGAGCGCAACAAGTCTTGCCCGGTTTGTCCCTCGTCATTACCCTGCTGTTGACGAATGGCAAAAATCGAACCGACATTGAGGTTGATGTCTACATTTGATGAACCATCAATGGGATCATATAGCAGCGTATAGCGGCCAACAGGACAGTTTTCGGGGATATAGAACGGCTCCTCCATCTCTTCGGAAGCCAATCGACAAACTAAACCACTTTGCTTAAAGGCAGAAATAAAGACGTCGTTAGCATAGACGTCCATCTTTTTGACGGATTCTCCTTGGACATTTTCACGTCCGGTAAAACCCAGGGCGTCTTCTACTAAGCCCGCCCGCGATAACCGCCGAGCGATAAGTTTGCCAGCCAGGGCAATACGGGTCATTAATGCACTCAGGTCTTGAGCATCTGGGCCAAAACTCTGCAGCTGCTGTAATACATGGCGCGATAGCGTCATTGAGTCACGATCTAACGTGGCTTCGTGAGATGGTTGATAAGTTTCAACCATAGAACCTCCATTCCCTCTAATAGTTGAGGTGGGTGAGCGAATGAAATATCTAATAACAGGAACGGCTTTTAGTGATTAAAACCTATAGAGCCGCTTCATCAATGCCATAGATATTCCTATTGTCATGTTAGGAACCCAATCTAGGAAATGAAATAAACTTTTAGATCAGTTACAGAAACATCCTTTAATCTTTAGCTCACATTAATTCTAGAAATTTGAAATGAGTTTTTGCTGAGTCATGTACCCAAATTATTATCTGTTCTTACGGCAAACCTTTAAAACTTTGGTTAAGAGACCGGCCAAAAAATAAGCCTTATCCATTTAAGAAATGATTAAGACTCAATATTTAGATAACCTACTGACTTTCTAATGTCTTAAGCCAGCTGTCGTTTGATCAGCTCAGCAAAGACACCGG
>JBCDFI010000247.1:0-7634 GCA_039178155.1 Cyanobacteria bacterium P01_H01_bin.105 | reverse complement strand
TCCTGGTGATTTTTCCAGAATTCCAGCATCTGCTGCATCTTGTCTTGATCCAGCTCCATCCACTGACCGCGAAACTTTACCAGCGGCGTCTTCGCATTGACCAGCTGATTCCATTCTTTTTCGGTAACCTGCTCGCCACCGATGGCCAGCTCATACTGGTACTCTACCAGCCGATCCAGTGAGAAATAGCTTTTAGATTTGTCTTCGCCACCCGATAGAGACTTTCCCCTCGCCTTGAGACGCACCTTCACACGCTGTCGTCCTTTCGGTGTCCACCAGGCAGGCACAATCACCTTATACCCAGCATTCTCTAGTACCCAGGCCAACTCTTTTAGAAAGTTAAAAGCGGTATCTAGGGTTAGCTCAATACCCGTGGGCTGATCGGTTTCCAATCCCTGCCAGAGATCTGGATAAATGCGAGCCGCATAGCCCAGATTAAGCAACAGGTTTTGTTCAAAATCTCCCCCCAGCTGTTCTTTTATTTGTTTTTGCTGCTTAGGTCGCATCTGCCAGTAGTCATCTAGGGTGACCTTTAGAGAGGGATCGTTTTTAGGTGCCACCTGAAACTGGAGCTGCCAAGGATCGCTAGGCTTAACTGGGTCTTGTAGATGAAAGTATAGGTAAAAGGGCTGATCGGTCTGGGTGCGAACGATGCGATCGCGCCATGCCTGCCATTGTTGGTACTGCTCTATACCTTCAGACTGAGGCCACACCTCCAGCTCTAAGCAGTCAGTGAGGACTGAATTTGCAATAGTAGTCTCAAATGCTTTAGTCAGCTGGGTATGGGCAACAACTTCGGTCAGCAAACACTCAGAAAAATGTCGTAAAAGAGATAAGCGATTGTAAAACCAAGGTTTGTCATAGGGATCAGCAAACCCCGCCGCACACATTAGCGGCATGTACTCTATATAATCGTCCAGGAGAGTTTCATACTCTTCGCCAATATAGTCCCACCCAGAATAGATTTCGAATTCGTCTGCTGGCGTACTGACAGTTTTTTTGCGCTTGGCTGTGGATTTCGGCCTAGGCTTGATAGGTTCTAACGCTCTGTATTTGAGGGCAGGAATATAGTGATCCTTCAAAATTACCCGTTTCAAGGTCTGGGTAAAATGAAACCAAAACAGCAGATCTGCCCCTAGCTGAATTTCACTCAGATTATGCAGCGTAAGAAAATGAAGTTCATTCAGCAGAGGAATAACAGAATTAGGTGCGGCTTTACTTTTAACAGTGGCTGCCCCTGCAACCGGATAACAGTCGATTTCCCAATACTCAAACTCAAAGGCATCGGGTAGCTCTATCTCTAAATAGCGAGATAGTTCTAGTGACGGCAAAGGCCGACTATCAACCGTTGGCAGCAGAAAATAGCAGGGCTCAACCCGATCGGCTAGCGGATATCGATCGGGTGAGGAAATATTAAACTCGCTGGTGAGTAAGTCGGCTAGATCGTCAGCTGCTAGCTGCTGAGGATGGCGCTCTTCGGTATTTTGCCCCTGCTCTGTTTCGGTGGTTTCGACCCACAGATAAAATTGACCCGATTGAATAAAGTCAGTCCCAGATTCAGGGATCCAGGTACCGTGAAGAATTTGCATGGAAAGTCACGGAATGTAACGTAGACATTAGCCCTAAGTTAGCGTCAATATTACCGCGTTTTAAAGGTTAGGACCATCACGCTATAATCTGGCCAGTATTCTCTAGTTGTAATGGACTCTAGGGCTTTGCCAAATCAGACGGTTTACTTTGATCTAGATGGTACGCTGCTTGACCCTAAGATTGGCATTACGACATCAATTCAGTACGCCCTAGAACAGCTTGGCTGTGATGTTCTCCCTAAAGATGAATTAACCTGGTGTATTGGTCCACCATTACTCCATAGTTTTTGTTCGTTAGTCGGTGCAAAACAGGCTGAACAGGCAGTTGTTCTTTATCGTGAGCGGTTTGCCACTGTGGGCTGGAAAGAGAATGTACCCTATTCAGGTATCAAAGAGACTCTGAGAACCTTGGTTGACCAAGGATTGATCCTCTATGTGGCTACCAGCAAGCCATCTGTTTATGCTGAAAAGATTATCGATTACTTTGAACTAAGGCCATACTTTAGTAGAGTCTTTGGTTCAGAATTGGATGGGACCAGAGCGAATAAGGCCGAGCTGCTACAGTTTGCACTATCTGAGACAAATCCAGCTGCAGAGCCCACCATGATTGGCGATAGAAAGCATGACATGATCGGAGCTTTGGCAAATGGGATGAAGACAATTGGCGTGACCTATGGGTATGGCTCTGTGCCAGAACTTGAGCAGGCCGGGGCGATGAAACTGGCCAACAGGCCAGAAGATCTGTTAGTGGAATTGTTGTAATCGTGTCTAATGTGATAAGAATCGCTGAAATGACCTTAGATCACTATGATGCTGTTACAGAATTGATGCGCCAAACTCCAGGTGTCACTTTTCGCTCAGCTGATTCTAGGGAGGCCACAGCTGCCTACCTCAAGCGTAATCCTGGATTGAGCTTTGTCGGCCTAGAGGTTGCTCATCTAGATACTGCTGGTCTAGATACTGCCACCTCAAACACTCTTGACCTAGACAGCGCTCAAGTTATCGCCTGTGCCATGTGCGGTCATGACGGCAGACGTGGCTATTTGCAACATGTTGTTGTGTTGCCGGAGTATCGCAACCGTGGCATTGCTACGATGCTGGTTGAGCGCTGTTTGTCGAACCTGGAGAGTATTGGCATCTTTAAAACCCATATTGAGGTGCAGGTGGATAATGAGTTGGCCAACGCCTACTGGCTAGGGCGAGGCTGGACTAAACGAGATGAGATCTATCGCTATTCGTTTAACCGCAGCTCCGATCCAAATATTTAGGCTGGCTAAGACTGACTGCGATCGCATTAGTGTCTCCATAAGCAGGATCTTTTGCCTGCTGATCCCTTCCCTAAATTAGCAACGGCAAATGTATTTTAAAGCACGCTAAAAATTCTTGGTTACTGAATAAACGCAAGGATTCTTTTTAACTATCTTCGCAATCAGGTAACCCTTTTAAGACTGTATCGTAGGTAGCTTAAACGGCTCTGACAAGCTATTATCTTAATAATTAGAAATAAGCGTTATTCGCTAAAGGTCTACTTTAAGGAATGTGAGATGTTAACCTCTTAGTCACAACTCTTAGTCATAACTATTGCCTAGGCTAGTTATATGCTAATGAGCCTTCGATTCTAGAGCATTCCTAGTGGTTGCTTGGTTCCTTAGGTAACCCTTAATATGGCAAGAAGTGCGATCTTAGTTTGACATTAAACTAACTCGCAACTAGTATTTTGTGCTGTTGTTCTATCGGGCGTATGTCATTCAAGATATCTTCATCTGTGAGAATAGCTGTTGTTTTATATTGATTCGGATTGCATGCAACGAAGCTATTGTGGGTAATCAGAAATTTTAGAATCTGTTTGTTACTTAGGTTTGTCTACCCGTAGGTTTAGCCTGCATCGGTTTAATGGATATCTCCCTCTTCCGCTCAATTGCAGGGCAGTATGACACCCTGCGCTCTACCCGCTCGGTTAACATGATGAATGTTATTAGCCAGCAGATCGAAGATCAGGTTTTACAGCATCGAATGGCTGTTGATTTTTATGCTGGATTTCAGCGTTTTTCAAATTTTCCTGAGCAGCTGCGTCGCTATGGTCGCCTCGGTTCAATCTGTAGACGGGTCTATGTGTTTGGCATTCCAGACTGTGAGCCACCATCGATCCAGGGTGTAGAGTTTATCGAGTTGAGCCCCACATCGGCGTTGGCTCAAGAGTGGTTTTTATTTGTTGATACCCCTAATTTTTGGGCTACTTTAGTCGCTCAGGAATCCGAGAATCCAGCTGCTCCTGGAGGACGTCATTATGATGGCCTCTGGTCCTACGATGAGGCAGTCGTAGATCGGATCTCATTGCTGATGTCCCAAGTGATGGAGTCCATATATCAACCGGTAAAAGATCGAGACCATAGCAAGCAGTATATGCATATTGCTGAGATTAACAGTCGCATGCTTGGTCTAATTGAGCAAACTGATACAGTCAGTCAGCGACGTTGGCAACAGTTGCGTACACTGCATGGCGTTGCAGATATTGTGTCCACTAGCCCGTCTAAGTTGTTGCACAGCGCGGCTATCACCCTTCAGGCCGTATTTGGGGCAGCTAGCGTAGCCATTGCATTTAAGCTGGACGACGATTACTATACTGTTCCAGTGCTTCTAGGAGAAGTCAACGGCAAGGGTAGAAAGATTCCCTTGAGTAGAGGGATTAGCGGACAGGTTATTTGTCAGGGACGTCTGGCACAGATTCGAGATACAAATCAACGCAGTGAGTTGGATGCGCTGATGCCTATGGCAAAGTCATTGATTGCTGCACCGCTGGTGTGTCGTAGAATTTCAGGTGCCCTCATAATTGGCGCGACTGAGTCTAATCAGTGGAATGATGAGGATGCGAAAACTCTCTTGGCGGTTGCCCAAATTATTTCCATGCAATTTGAGCAGCTTCTAGTCAAAGTCAAAAACACCAATGGAAAGCAAAGTTTGACCAATGGTGCCCATAAGGATGTCTCGCATACTGTAGAGCTGGTCTGATAATGCTGGTAAGACGTTGCAGGCAACGTCTGTATATTTGACCTATCGGTTCACGCTGCTTATATCTGAATATCGATCGCCAGCGGCATTTTCTTCTAGATATTGACGGCGTTTGGTACCGGGAATAGGAGCGGGGTTATTCTCCAGATAGATTGATATTACGTTCAGCAAACACTTGTTTGGCTACGCTAATGCCATTGAGCGCAGCGGGAAATCCTGCATAAACAGCCATTTGTATAACAACTTCCACAATCTCTTGGGCGCTGCAACCCACATTTAGGGCAGCATGGATGTGGACCTTGAGCTGAGGTTGAGCATTACCCAAGGTGGTTAGGGAAGCAATGGTGGCAATTTCCCTGGACTTTAGGTCCAACCCAGGGCGCGTGTAGATATCGCCAAAGGGAAATTCGATAATGTAGCGAGCCAGATCGGGGGCTATGGATTGTAAGCTATCGATGACTTTTTCACCGGCTTCTCCGTCGATAGTTTGGAGCATTTGCCAGCCTTGCTGGTAGCGTTTGGAGTGTTCGGACGGATCAACAACGTTCATGTTGGTCTCCATGGGTTAATTTTGAAAAACTGCAGAAGAGCGGATTTTAGTGCACCCCCCTTTTAGACATACTCTTAGATAGTTTTTGTTCAATCTCCTTGTAATGTTGAATTTTCCAGTCGATGACGGTGAGATTTTCTTGCAGCTCTTGTAAGTTTTCAATAACAGTTTGTCGATGGGCTTCTAACAACGCTCGGCGTGCCTGCACCGCATCAGGCTGTTGTCGCAGTAGTGTGGCATACTGCTGAATCTGTCGAATGGGCATGCCGGTCATGCGCAGTTTGGTGAGGAACTGAATCCAGCGAATGTCCTGTGCTGAGTAGCGACGGTGGCCATTGCTAGCCCGATGAATCGGTGCAATCAGATCACAGCGCTCGTAGTAGCGCAGGGTATGGACGCTCAGCCCGGTGGTTTGAGCAACCTGTTGAATGGTCAGTTCCTGTTCCATAACCCTAGATTAGAAGTTAGAGCCCACTCTAAGTCAAGGGGGAGTGTGCTTAACCGGGTTCGAGGCGGATGAGGCGGCCGTTGGGGTCATCGGTCAGGACATAAATCAGACCGTCTGGTCCCTGGCGTACATCGCGGACCCGTTGGCCAATGGGAATCGGGGTTTCGTTGATGACTGTCCCAGTCTCATCTAGAGCAATGTGCCGAATATCCTGGGAGACAAGACCGCCAGCAAATAGATCACCCTGCCATTGGGGAAAGCGATCGCCCTGGTAGACCAGCAGCCCTGACGGTGCGATCGCAGGGGTCCATACCACCAGAGGATCGACCATACCCGGTTGCGATCGCTCCGATGAAATTTCGCCGCCGGTATACTCACGACTGTGGGTAACAACGGGCCAGCCATAGTTTTCACCTGGTTCCACCCGGTTTAGCTCATCGCCACCCCGCGAGCCGTGTTCTGTGGCCCAAACCTGACTAGTCACGGGATCAACCATCAGCCCCTGGATGTTGCGATGCCCGTAGCTCCACAACGCAGGATCAGCCCCTGGGGTATTTATAAAGGGATTATCATCGGGTATCGATCCATCTCCATTAAGCCGGACCACTTTACCTAAATGACTGCCCACATCTTGAGCCTGAGTCCGAATCAGCTCGCCATCTAGGCGCAGCGGCGGATTGCCCCCGTCGCCAATGGAAACCAGCATGGTATCGTCGGGCAGCCAGGTAATACGAGAGCCAAAATGTTGCCCGCCCTGTTTGGTCCGATTCACTTCAAAAATGACAGTCCACTCAGAGAGAGTACTGCCATCAAACCGAGCGCGGGCCACACGGGTCTGATTGGCTCCTCTAGAACCGTAGGCATAGGTAAAGTAGACCCACTGGTTTTCAGCAAACTGAGGATGAACCGAAACATCCAGTAAACCGCCCTGGCCACTGGCCAGCACCGCCGGTACCCCCGGTACCGATGTCGGCTCAAGCGTGCCTCCTCGAATTAATCGAACTCGTCCGGGGCGTTCGGTGACTAGTATCGTGCCATCGGGTAGCCATGCCATCCCCCAGGGATGCTCTAGAGAGTCTACTACAGTAGTTTGTTCTAGGATCTCTGATTGAACGTCTGACTGGGCAATGGTCTGGCTTGATGCCTCTGGACTATCAGAGGGTATCGCAACTAGGGTGTCATCAGACGGAACTAGCCCTTCTGGGGTAGTACAGCCGGTGACCAGGGCCCCAGCTATCAGGGCTCCAACGATTGCGCTTAGTCTGGATCGGAGCATGGTTATCTCTCCTATCGGCGGTTATCTTCAACGATAGACAAACATCAGCGGCTTGTGTGTTTTCCTGCTGGGAAGTCGCTTTTTTGTCGTTGCTGATTCGACATCACTGCAACCATGTTAATACCGACTATGGTATGAACGAGATTTTTCTTCTTTGAGGTAGCTCATAGTCATGACACATGTAAACAAGCAAACTGGTGATGTACAACGACAGAGACTTAATCCAAGATGCCTTTGAACACTGAACTATTGACTTCTAGCTTTGACCTTCTGCAAGCACGCAAACTTGAATTCAGTGATATGTTTTATCAAACGTTGTTTGCAGACTACCCAGAGGTACAACCCCTATTTATCCATGTGGATATGGAAGAACAACCTAAGAAGCTCTTTGCCTCTCTAGTATTAGTTGTTAATAATCTAACAAAGCCTGACACCTTAACGAACGCTCTAAAAGGCCTCGGCACTCGACATGTTAAATATGGTGTTATTCCATCCCATTACCCCATGGTTGGGGGAACATTGATTAAAACGATGGCGACAACGTTAGGAGACAGCTGGACACCTGAGGTGGAATCGGCTTGGATCGATGCCTACTCCGCGCTTACTGAAATTATGCTAGAAGGCTTGGAGTACCCTGAAGAAACTCTCACTCTAGCTGTATAAGCCAGACAATCTCTAACGCTATTCCAGCAACAATAGATTCTCAAAACGTAAACTATTACTAAGCGAGAGCTGGCTGCTCTCAGCCAATTCGCAAAAATA
>JBCDFI010000246.1:0-7635 GCA_039178155.1 Cyanobacteria bacterium P01_H01_bin.105 | reverse complement strand
TGCGCCGTTCAAATAAACGCGGAAACCGCTGCAGAATTTTCTGGATATCGCCGTCCACATCAGAATCCTGACGGTTAAACGCCCCCAGCCGCAGATTGTCGATTACCGTTAGCTCTTTAAACACCTGCCGTCCTTCAGGCACTAGTACAATGCCTTGTCGATTGATGTCATGGGCGGGTGTCTCCAATAGAGATTGGTTTTGCCAAATAATATCCCCAGACCAGGGGGCAATGAGTTGAGTGATTGCCTTCATTAGGGTGCTCTTACCCGCACCATTAGCACCAATGACGGCCACCAGCTCACCCGCATTCACAGTTAGGTCAACTGCCTGCAATACCTTTAGTTTGTCGTAACCAGCAACCAGCTGTTTGGTTTGTAATAGGGGTTGCAGTTGAGAGAGAGTTGGGCGCGTTAAATCAGGTGAGTCAACGCCTAAATAAGCTCCCAAGACGGCTGGATCTTGCTGCACGTGGGTGGGCGATCCTGTGCAGATGAGATCGCCACTATCCAACACCACAACTTGGTCCGAAATATCCATCACCAAGTCCATGTCGTGCTCAATCAAAATGACGGGAATACCGCTGCTGGCAATTCGCCGTACTAGCTTTGCCAGCACTTGTTTATCGTCTTTACTCAGGCCTGCAGCCGGTTCATCTAATAGCAACAGCTGAGGTCCCAGCACCAATGCCCGAGCGATTTCGGCTAATCGGCGATCGACAAAGGGTAGATTAGCTGCCGTCTGGTAAACATCACCCCTAAAGCCAACAAACGATAACACTTCCAGCAGTGATTTTTCTGGGTGAGCCGGTGCTTTTCCTCGTCCTACTAGGGCGGGAAAAATTGCGCCAGGTTGGATATCTTTGGCTGCAACTCGTAAGTTATCAATCACTGAAAGTGAGTCAAATAATCTTGTTGCCTGAAAGGTGCGGGCCACACCTGAACGTGCGATCACAAGACCAGATTGTTGTGTCAGGTCAGTATCTCCCAGCATGATGCTACCGGTTTGGGTTTGATAAAAGCCCCCAATCAAGTTCAACAAAGTTGTTTTACCCGCACCATTCGGACCAATCACTGCAGTTACCATACCCGGCTGCACCGTCAGGCTCACCTCATTGACCGCACGCACCCCCCCAAACTGAATACCGACCTGATTTACCTTCAGCGCAGCGGCGGTCTGATTGCGCGTAATCAGGGCTGGCATCTCTGGCGGAATGGTCAGAGGATATACCGAAGACTGGCGGCTAAACCAGCGCTTGAGCGGTTGGGTTACACCTTCGGGAGCTAACCACAGAGTGAGCAGCAACAACAAACCAAAAACCAGCAGTTGGTAATCAGCGAAGTCTTTAATCAATTCTGGTAAAAGAACAAGAACGATTGCGCCGACGAATGCTCCTTCGGCAGTGCCAATCCCCCCTAAGATAACCACCAACAGAAATAAAATTGAGCGGTGCCGGGTAAAGCTGTCGGGACTGACAAATCCAATGGTGGAGGCAAAGAAAGCACCCCCCAGTCCTGTAAATGCTGCCGAAACGGTGAACGCCATCACTCTCACCGTTAGAGGATTTAACCCGAGAGAAATTGCGGCTGTTTCATTATCGCGCACTGCTTGAAACGCCTTACCCCAAGGATGTTGTTTGAGTTGATCAAAGGACCAAATCGCAACAAATGCTAGCACAACAGCAATGAGAACAACATCTTTTAAGGCGGGTTCTAGGCCAAACAGCACCGGTTTGGGAATGTTGCTCAAGCCGCCAAAGCCGCCGGTCAGGTCAACCCACTCGATCAACACTCGCTCAACGATAATACCAAAGGCGATTGTCACCATCGCCAGGTAAGGTCCTGTAACCCGCAAGGCTGGGGCTCCTAAGGCCGCGCCCATGCCAGCGGTGGCCAGGATGCCGACACCCGCTGCCGTTGGAAACGACCAATCTACCTTTAGCATCAACAGGCTAGCCGCATACGCGCCAATGGCAAAGAAACCGGCATGGCCAATGGAAATTTGACCTGACAGTCCAACTAAAACATTGAGCCCAACGGCCACCATTGTGGTGATGGCAATCATGCCAATGGTGTAGAGGTAGTAGGTATTGGGTGCGAGTAGTGTGGCTGCGATCGCAACAAACAACAACCCGATCCCGATCCAGCTGCGCAGCTTCATAGTGATGACCTAACCCTGAGTATGACCTAAACCTTCTTCACCTGAGCCTGACCAAACAAACCATAGGGGCGTATCGCCAGCATCAAAATCACCACTGCAAAGCCAATAATTTCGCGATAGCTACCCCCCAACAACCCCGCAGCTGCTGATTCCACTAACCCATATAAAATGCCTGCCAGCATCACTCCCCAGGGATTGCTGAGACCACCGATGATGGCGGTGGCAAACGCCTTTAAACCCAGCAATGTCCCCATGGTGGCCGAAACATTGCTAACCGGCGCGATTAACATGCCTGCCAATGCCGCCAGTGCGGTAGACAGACCAAAGGTAACGCTGATCATCCGTTCCACTGGAATGCCCATCAGCCGAGCGGTGTCATGGCTCTCGCTGACGGCCTGCAGGGCTTTGCCTAGGAGAGTTCGGGTAAATAGGATACGGAGTGCGATCGCAACCGCTAACCCCACCACCGGAATCAACAGCTCTACTGGAAACACACCAAACCCCAGCAGCTGCACTGGCGTTTCTGCCCAGGCAGAAGGATAGCCCCGTGTTTCTTTGCCAAAGATCAGCATGGCAAGATTTTCGAGAATGATGCCCAGGGCAATTGTCGTCAGTAGCCAACTGTTGGAGCCCCCGTCCGAAAATGGACGCACCACAAACCGCTCAATCAGCAGGCCTAATCCAAAGGCCCCAAACAACGTGATCGGCACGGCCAACCAGGCAGGCACTCCCAGGGTGATATTCAGGCTGTAGCACAGGACAGCTCCGACCATCACAGAAGCGCCCTGGGAAAAATTCATAGTCTTCGAGACCGCATAGGTAAGCTGAAAGCCTAGAGCCACCAAGCCATACAGACTACCAACCGCAATCCCTGAAAGGATCAGTTGAGACCACATTGCATCTACCCAGTACCTTTACCCTATACCTTTACCCGTCGAAGGGTACCAGTTTGTCATCTTCCCACTGCACCAGAATATAGTCGTCTTCATTCAGGGCATCGTGGTTATCGGCTGAAAAGGGCTGCTCATAGGTTTTAATCAGACCTTCGTAGGGTGGAAGATCATAAAAAGAGTCTCGCAGTGTGGGTCCGTCTAAACTCTCTGCCGTGTCTATGGCCAATGCGACCAGATTCATAGCGTCATAGGCATTGGCAGTTCCCACTGGAGCAATGATATCCTCTGGCCCTTTGACATCATATTTTTCTTGTAACTTACTCATGAGGGCTTCTGAACGGTCCCCTTTGGCATCAAAGAAGCTGTAGGTTTGCATAAACACTACCCGAGCTGCCGCTGGCCCCGCCAACTCAGGAAAACGACCACCCGTCGGCCCCCAATGGGAAACAACCGGCACCTCCCAACCCAGGCGCACCAAAGACTTCATCGCCACCGCTGACGGTGCAGCATTGGCCACCATTAGCAGCACATCGGCCCCACCCTCCTGTAAACGACCTAACTGGGGAGAAATATCAGTGTCTCCATCGTTGAACTTTTCAATGCCAACAATGTCCAGGTCATACTTCGGTGCCCATTCCTCAAACCCAGCCTGATTCGATTCGCCCCAAGGGTTGTTGATCAGCACTAAGCCAACCTTAGTGGCCCCTAATTCTTGCTTGGCATAGCGCAGTAAGTAACTATCGACAATATTGTCGTTAGCAGAGACGCGAAAAGCAAAATTGGGGTCAAATTCGTTGCGGGTAATTCCTGTGGCCGCCGCCCACACACCCATGTAGGGAACTTCTAGCTCATGGAAAACAGGCAACATGGCCAGAGATACAGGAGAATCTAAGCCACCAAAAACCAGCGCTACGTTTTCCTGTTCAATCAATTCCCGAGCAGCCGCTACTCCCTTAGCAGGGGTGGATTCATCGTCACGAACGACGAGTTCTAAAGGACGTCCCCCCATGACGCCACCATTCGCATTGATTTTTTCTAGGGCAATGGTCAATCCCCGCGTAATCGATTCACCTGAAACAGCTGAAGGTCCTGTAATGGCAGCAATTAGGCCTAGTTTGATTGGTTCACCAGAAGAGGCTGTTTCTTCTCCCTCAGCAGGTGTGGTGCCACTGTCGGTAGTGGTTGTACAACCGGCTAGCTTAGACACCAAAAGAGCTGCACTCAGCCCAGTCGCGCCTCGCAGTAACTGGCGTCGCTTAAAAAACATGAGCTTGAGAGAATTTTGAGTCATTAGTCTTCTGATGCCTTAGCAAACGCTATCAAAGAAATTATCATTTTTTAGGTGTATTCGAACTGATGCTTACGCTACAAATACGTTCCCAGTGACTTTAATATCTGATTCATACCCAATGGATAATCTCTTGTAGGGGGTATTTCTTTGTACTTACCTCAACAAAATCATGGGCTATGGACCAGGACGTTACTAGCTTGCGATCGCATAATCCACCAACTGCACCAACCGCTGCCGAAGCGTTTCCAACCCATACTTATTCACAGCCGAGATAAACATTGCCTGAGGATACTCATCTTTAGCCAGGGCTAACGTATCGCTATCCACCGCATCTAACTTATTAAATACCAACAGAATTGGCCCCGGTGTTGTTGGCATCTGTTTCAAAATCCCCATCACCGAACGAATGTGTTCCTGCCAAGAAGCATGGGACAAATCCACCACATGCATTAGCGCATCAGCTTCGGTTACCTCTTCCAACGTGGCTCGAAATGCATCCATCAGAGAAGGCGGCAAATCTTGAATAAATCCCACCGTGTCTGTCAGCACCATGGATCGTTTCTCATGGGTTTCAGGATCGACTACTGCTAGCCGCTTTGTTGTCGGGTCCAAGGTGGCAAACAGCTGATCCGCCGCATAGATGTCCGCATTAGTCAGCGTATTCAACAACGTTGACTTACCTGCATTGGTATAGCCCACCACCGCCACCGATGGCACCTCATGGTGCTGACGATTTTGTCTGAGGCGGGCTCGGTGCGCCTGCAGCTGATTGACCTCCCGCTGCAGCCGCGTAATCCGTTTTTGAATCGCCCGTCGCTCGGTTTCTAGCTTGGTTTCACCGGGACCACGGGTACCGATACCTCCACCCAGTCGAGACATGGCCTGACCGCGCCCCGTCAGCTTGGGCAGCTGATACTCTAGCTGGGCAAGCTCTACCTGCAACTTACCCTC
This sequence comes from Cyanobacteria bacterium P01_H01_bin.105, assembly GCA_039178155.1. Classification (GTDB taxonomy): domain Bacteria; phylum Cyanobacteriota; class Cyanobacteriia; order Phormidesmidales; family Phormidesmidaceae; genus Leptothoe. The sequence continues at coordinate 2,342 of JBCDFI010000246.1, read as the reverse complement.
ACCCGTTCGGGCTCGCTGGGCAAAAATATCTAAAATCAGCTCCGTGCGATCCACCACCCGCACCCCAATACGCTGCTCTAGACTACGAACCTGAGCGGGAGACAGATCGCGATCAAACACCACTAAACTTGCACCCAGGGTTTGGGCTTCTAGCGCAACTTCATCGACTTTACCTGCACCCAGCACAGTCTGTGGGTGGGGCTTAGCCCGCTTTTGCTTTAGGGTTTCTAAAACTTCCCCCCCGGCAGTTTCTACGAGTCGCACAATTTCTTCTAGACCGCTTCTGAAGCGATTAGTCGAGATGCGATCGGTCTGTAACCCCACCAGCAGCACTCGGTCGTGGCTGGCATCTACCTGCTGAGCGATAAACAGCCGCCGAAATTCTTCTTCGAGCCCTTCGGTTAAGTCAGCAAAGTCTTCCAGACTCAGGCTTTCTAAGTCCATGGGCTCTGAAACCGACCAGCGCTGTGCCTTATCTGGTGTCAGATGGGCTAAGTAAGCTTCGCGGATGTAGCCGGTTGCACCGCCGCCTTTGCGCTGAAAACCACTGCCGGTTAGCGTCAGCAGGACCAAAGCATCAAGCCGCTGTAGGGCCATAGCCGTCAACGCCGCGTTGCCTGGTGGTTCCTGCTTAAGCTGAGTGGCGATGCAACGAATACCGCTTAGACGTTCGGCACCGTATCGGGGTAGCTCCATAACAGGAATTTGAGTTTGCCGAGGCGACCCCACCCCCACCCGAATGACATGACCTCGACGATCAATGTAGGCGCACACAGGCTGATTAATATCAGTGCTGATGGCTGCCAAACGTTGAGCAAACTCGCGACTAGCAATTTGGCTACCCGGAATGCGCTGGTGATAAAGACGACGTAGTTGCTTGAGCTGACTCGGCTTGAGACCTTTTAGCTCGCCGTAGATGGTTTCGATAGGCCCTTGGAGAATGCAATAGAAGCCGCTGCTGATTTATGGGAAGACCGCAACGTCAGTAATCATCATTTTAGTCATGGCCTTGATTCTTACAGCAAAGCAGTCTTAATTTGAAACGTTTTAGGTTAACTCAGCTGACTTATTGATTGAAATTGACTATGTATCGATGAAGAATACTATTTTTCTATGAAGTCAGAATAAACTGTTTAAAGTGTAGTGGCTGAAATAAGCCTCGGTTCGGTAATGCACGTTTGCATACCCCGTGAGTGAATGATTGGCAGCTTGCATTTGTGCCAACTCTAGCTTAGTTTCAGAAATTGATAGCTAAGCCATCAGCCATCCCCTGAAATGGTAGGCGAGCGTAGGAAATCCGCTCCTAGGTTGTTAATTCCCCATATGAACATGAGCACCGATATTAATTCCCCTGACGAGAACGTGACGACTGAGAGCACTACTGATACTGCTGAGCAAGCCAAAGAAATACTGGCTAAAGTGGCAAGTGTATTAGGGGATGCCCCAGAATATGTGGTGGCGACGTTTAATGAGTACAAACGACCGATTACCGTAATTGGTCTAGTATTCGGTATTCTGATCGCGATCAAGATGACCTTTGCGATCTTGAGTGCAATCAATGATATTCCCATTTTGGCTCCTACCATGGAGCTGATTGGATTGGTATACACCGGTTGGTTTATCTATCGTTACTTACTTAAGGCAAACAACCGCAGTGAACTGCTTAGCAACCTTGGTAGTGTGAAGGACCAAATCACGGGTAATAAGTAAATAAGTAGATTAGGCCGTCATGATTGAGCCAGCCGCTCATAGATAGGGGTTTCTCCATCAACGAATGCCTATGTTGGTAGGCGTTACAAAATAATTTCAACGCTGGATGGTTTAGGCTGTTCAGCTTTTTTATTTTTTTAGCCCTGATGGAAACCCACACCTCTCCACCATGGCACATGAGTGTTTAGGCTTTCTATACTAAGAATCATCGCTACAAGAAAGCCCTCCTCAAAGGAACCCATGGAGCTAAATCAGGACGTCATGAAAGCGGTTGAAACCCTGGAATATAGGGTAACTGCAGGTGATGTGGCCGCTAAAACTGGATTGAATATTAGTCAGGCTGAAGCTGGAGTACTGGCCCTAGCATCGGCCACCCAGGCCCATATGCAGGTGGCTGATACGGGGGATATTGCCTATGAGTTTCCCCGACAGTTTCGAGCGACCTTGCGTAACCAATACTGGCAGCTACGCTGGCAGGAAGCTTGGGCAAAAATTTGGGCGGTCCTGTTTTATCTAATTCGGATTTCTTTTGGCATCATGCTGATCGCGGCAGTGGTGCTGGTGTTTGTGGCAATTATTGCCATTCAAATCGGCATGCAGCAGCGGGATGATGATAATGGCGGTGGCTACAG
>JBCDFI010000245.1:0-7644 GCA_039178155.1 Cyanobacteria bacterium P01_H01_bin.105 | reverse complement strand
CATCTTATTGGTACATATCTAGTCGATCAAAGGTTGAGAAAGGAAATTCACGACAAGGCTTAATATGGTGAACGGAATTTGCACCTTAGCGAATGACTATGTATTCGATCAGGTCGTAGCGCTTTTGAATAGCATTGACGTACATGCGGGCAAGAATTTTCCAGTATGTATTTATCCATACGATGATCGCATTCAGAAGCTCCAAGATTTCCTCCAAGATCGCCCTCATGTTCAGATTTATGATAACCAGGCCAGTATTCGACTTTGGGATGCTCGCGTAGAAAAAATCTGGCAGTATCATCCAACGGCACAACAGCAGTGGTTTGAAGCTACAGGGATGGAGGGAATACATCGGATGGGCACCCACCGCCGTTTTTGTGCTTTTGATGGCCCTTTCGATCAATTCATTTATATGGATGCGGACACCCTACTCTTAGATTCACCGCAGCCAATCTTTGATCTTCTGAGCAAATTTGACTGGATTACCTACGATTTTCAGTATAAAGATTTAAGTCATGTATTTGATATTGAATCTTCAAAGCTACGAGAACTTTTTTTAGAACAGCAGCTAGAACAACAAGTTTTCTGCTCCGGTTTCTATGCCTCTAAAAGACGAACTATTGACGAACACAATCTAAAATTTTACTTCAGCAAGCTTGAAGAAGGTGATGCTGAAGTGCTGTACCCTATGGCACCTGATCAGACAATTCTCAACTATTTTGTTCTTCGTCAACCTCTAAAGTCAATCAATCTTGCGTTCAGCTTACCAGTTGATCAAAGAACAGGCAATTCAGTAACTTCTAGTCACTTTGAGCAGCGAGAAGACAGCGTATTTGACAATGGAAAAAGACTTCTATATTTGCACTATATTGGTGTCTCTTCAAAATTTTTTGCACGTGTTTGCCAAGGCGAAAATCTTGACATTCCCTATCGAGATGTATTTCTAAATTACCGATATAGACATGCACCAGAGAGTCGACCTGAGCTAAGAGGCCCCATTATCAGGCATCAACCTCAGCAGCCTCCTTTATGGAAAAGGCTGGTCAGAAAGTTAAGTTTATCTAAGTAGGAGGCTGTAGGAGTTCAATGAAATCAATTGATAAGTTCATCTTTAACTTAAATCAACCTAGCTATCGTCTCTATAACAAAGCCCGTAGAAAAATTAGACGCTTCTACGAATCCGATTTACAAAAGCACTATCGTGAGCGTCGTGAAGCTGAGTATTTATTGATTTCACCGACTAATTGTGGTCGGACTTGGCTGCGTATCATGCTTGGACGAATTCTCCAAAACGCATATGGAATTGAAGATGTCAATCTTCACTATCTCTACTCTTTCTCTGAATTGAATCCAAATTTACCTGCTATCAAAGCTATTCATGAAAAGTTTGGGCAGTTTGGCACCTATAAGTCCCAAAAGATCATATTTTTAGTTCGTGATCCTCGTGATGCATTAGTCTCTCGATATCATCAGCACAGGAATCTCTATCCTGATTATGAAAAGTATGATAATGTCGATGACTTTATGCGAAATAGTACAGAGCTGTCGACTTACATTGAGGACTACAACACATGGATTAGACATCGCCATCAAGCGATGGATTTTATGCTTGTCAGATATGAAGATTTAAAGGCAAAAACTTTTAGTGAAATAGAACGAATATTATCATTCCTGAATTTGAAGATAGAGGCTTCTGATATCAAAGACGCCATTGAATACAGCTCATTCAAAAATATGCGATCTATTGAGATAAAGGGATCTTCAGAGGTGAGAGCTGGGGTTTTACAACAGCCAGTTTATGACGGTAGTAAAACGCAAATTAATGAAAACTCTCTGAAAGTTCGAAAAGGTAAGGTTGGTGGATATCGCGAAGAGTTATCTAGTGAAACGGTAAATCAGATAGATACATTGGTTCAGCAAACTCTTGATTTCAGCTATGGATATATGCCTATCTAATACGCTAATTATTCTTTCGGAAAGAAGTTCGGGTTTTATCGATAGCTTGACTTGAGCAGTTTGATTATTGAGGTATGAGTGAAAATCATGAAGTCCGGTGTCTATATTGTTGCCAATGATCGTGTCTTTGATCAAGCGATCGCACTTCTTAGTAGCCTCCGCCTGCAGGATCAGCAAACACCTGTATTCATGATTCCATTCAATGAAGATTATCAGAATGTTTGGCAAGTCTTGAGTCGTGATTTCAATGTTCAACTCTTTCCCGATTTGCTCTTTCTAGAAAAGCTGACGCAGGATATTGCTAATATCTTTCCTCGCGATTTCCTCAAATTGCCTAACAAGATGCGAAAGCTAGCTGCTTGGTTTGGGCCTTTAGATAAATTTATCTATATCGATACTGATATCCTCCTATTTGAACCTATTCAAGACACACTGTCTTACTTGCAGAAAGCAGATTTTATTTGCTGTGACTTTCACCATAAAGGGCGAGGTCTATCAGACGTATTCTCGCCCCTTGTCCGCGAACAATCAATTTTTTCAGAAACTGAATTACAAGACGTTTTTAATAGTGGTTTTTGGGGCTCACAAAACAAAGCCTTCACTTATGAAACAATGCTGAAATTATTGGGTGAATGTGCTGCCCATCGAGAATATTTTGATTTTTCCAGCGGTACGACTGATCAGCCAATTATCAATTATCTAGTGCTGAAGCAAATTGAACGTCGCTTAAATTTAACAAAGGTCAACGTAAGGGAACCCGGTAGTTGGGGAGGAAGCTCTCATTTTCGGGAAAAAAAGCACATTCTTTATGATGACAATACGCGCTTACGATATTTACATTGGGCAGGGACGCCAATGCGCCCTCAGGGTCCCTATTGGGACATTTGGGAATACTATCGCTTTCGCGTAACTTCTGAACCCTTGAAGAATTTGAAGCCTCAAAAGCCAATGACACTTTGGCAACGCCTGCAAAAGAAGTTAAGCCTGTGAATCTTGAATCTTGAGAAAGGATGCTTTGATTTCAAACCACTCCCCAATTTCTAAGCAAGTAGGCGCAATTCTTGTGCAGACGAGTTGCGATTCTACTTAACCCTCAATATCTTATTCATGGGATAGTCCAGCTATTGAGCGAAATCGAAGCCAGCGATAGATTTTAAGCTTTGATTATACTCCGCTAGTTATCGCAAAGAAAGTCCCAGTTGACGATCCAACCTATCTTTTCTCCTCAAGTACGTATGTCTAGCTATAAAATACATGAGCGATATGAAGACTGATTTTTGCTTTAGTGTTCTTGCATTGTCGTCTAAATATCAGATTCTAGCTAAAAGTCTAGCGAAGGGTTTGGAAGAGTACGCCCACGACATCCCAATTGTAATTGGGACTGATAATCCTAGCTTTTTTAAAGATTGTCCCAACGTATCTGCTTTCTATTTAGAAAAGCAGGGAATTCTGCACTGTTATCACGACAAGCGATTCGTGATTCAAGAGGCGTTGAAAATTAGTGAGACGGTTATTCAATTAGATGCTGATACTCAAATCATAGAATCTGTACCAAACTTTCTTGCCCCTGGGCCTGGTTTAATTGGCATTTTTATTGATAATGCTGTTGAGCACATGACTAAATATACGCCTGAAAGACTATTTCACTTTCAAAAGTTGGCCGATAAGCTAAATGTTGACTTAAGTCAGATCAACTTTGTTGGAGAATCTCTTTTTTCTGTTTCAGCAAGTTATGAACTGGGATCAGAATTTATTAAACAGTGGGATCTTATTGCACGTTACCTACAGCTCCACGGGATTCATGCTGGTGAGGGTAATGCTATGGGCATGGCTGCCGCCAAAGTAGGACTTGAAGTAAAAAAATCGCCTTGGCTAGAATCCTTAAATCGAGTTAGGCAGCATGTCAATGCTTCTGAACGTCAGTCAAAGCATTCTTCATTTCAGCAGCTAAGACGAAGATTTGATTATCACCATCGACTAAATAGAGCCAGAATATCTGCGCTAAAGGATTACGAATTTTACTACAGATAAGCTTTATTGCACGCAATACCCTAAAATTTTTTGCGAATAACTTGCATGATACATCGAGAGGGTAGATTGCTTATAGCCTTATTTATTCATATGTTCCTTAGCTTTCTGGGATAAGTTGCCAGAGGGTTATTCCAGAGCAGGCTATTGGGCAAACTCTTAACAAACAAACGCACGCTTGAGTGTGGGTCATCTATCTGACGCAAAGGAGACCGTAACGATGCCAAAGGCTATTGCTGAAGGAAATACATATCTGAAGGCCAAAGTCCTGGGTTCTCAGGATCTAAAGTCCTCTGAAAAGATTCTTCTTCCTAAAGGGCATGTTTTTTATGTGACTCGTTACGCCCCTGTTCATAATCAGCATGTTTTCCTTGAGTTGGCCTCTCCGTTTACTACGATGGATGGCAAAACTCGTATTCAGGAAGTTTACGCTTATGATCCCCACATAAAGGTTGAAGGTGAACCTGAAAAACCTGCTGGTGGAAGCACTGGTCGCCTTGATACAACCAAACTCATCAAGTTGAACGTGCCTTATTTTATGCAATTGGACAATGATCCAACTGTCTTTGGCCCCGGTTGGCGACAATGTAACACTACCAGCAATACAATGTTGGCTGACTATCTCCTGAAAGGCAAGCTGTCAGAGGCAGCTGCGGCAAAGTCCTATCCTGAGCCAGAGTCTTTGTACATGCGTTTAGTCGCGAAATACGGCGATACCACTGATCATGTTGCTCAAACTAGAGCCCTTAAAGACCTCGGGATTGATTCTTACTTTAGCTATTCCTTATCCCCACAAGATTTAATGCTGTCCCTTAGCTATGGGATTCCTGTTGTTGTGGGTTTTGCTTACAAAGGCAGTGGTCACATATGCTGCATTACAGGGCATGATCCTGCCAAGAAAGCTTACCTAGTTCATGACCCTTATGGCATCCGGCATGGTACCAGCGATTCTTACGATGTCGGAGTGCCTGCTGCCTTTGACCCTTATCCGTACAGCACAATGCAGCTGATCTACTGGGATATGGGAGGTGAAGCTGGCTGGGGTCGGATTGTTACTGCCGTAGGAGGGCAGCCAACAGGGCTACCTGCGGGTCTCTAGATAGTTAATGAGGCGAGACTTTGATTTGTTGTCAAGATTAGTTGGGCCTTCGAGAAGATCTGGAAAAACCCTGTTGAACCTGTAGCAATCTGACGGGATCGACGTATGCTATGTTCTCGGGAACCATCGGCAAGTTAATTCTGCTGAATATTTGTGCTGCCTGTCTGTCCCAACTGTAGAGTCTTTTGCCTACTACAGCAGACTACAGACCCAGCCTCCCAAGCTCTACTTGCTGTAACCAGAGGGGAAACAGGGCATGATGTTTGATGAGCTAGACACTTCTATTGAAGACATTCGAGCCCGCGAGATTCTAGATTCTCGGGGACGGCCTACGGTTGAAGCTGAAGTTTATCTGGCGGGCGGTGCAGCAGGGATCGCTCAAGTACCTAGTGGAGCTTCCACAGGTACCTTTGAAGCCCATGAACTCCGCGATGACGACCCTGAGCGTTTCGGTGGTAAAGGGGTTCTGAAAGCGGTTGAAAACGTTGAAGAGATGCTGGCTCCCGAGTTGATGGGGGTGAATGCTCTCGAGCAGGCCGTCGTCGATAACATCATGATGGATATTGACGGTACCGAGAATAAATCTAAAGTGGGTGCCAATGCGATTTTGGCCGTTTCGTTGGCAACTGCCAAAGCCGCTGCCGCATCTGTAGGGTTACCTCTATATCGTTACCTGGGTGGGCCACTCGCTAACTTGCTGCCAGTTCCTTTAATGAATGTGGTGAACGGTGGAGCCCACGCTGATAACAACGTGGATATTCAGGAGTTCATGATTGTGCCGATTGGCGCTCCCACTTTCAGTGAGGCACTTCGTTGGGGAGCTGAGGTTTTTGCGAGCCTTAGCAAAGTTCTGAAAGGAAAAGGCTTGCTGACGGGCGTTGGCGATGAAGGTGGGTTTGCTCCCAACTTGGGCTCTAACCAAGAAGCACTCGAACTCTTGATTCAAGCCATTGACCAAGCTGGCTATAAACCGGGTGAACAGGTGGCTTTGGCCCTGGATGTGGCTGCTAGTGAGTTTTATAAGGATGGGCAATACACCTACGATGGAGCTTCTAACTCATCCACAACCTTAATTGACTATCTGGCCGACTTGACCAGCAAGTTTCCGATTATCTCAATTGAAGATGGCTTGTTTGAAGAAGATTGGAGTCATTGGGCAGCACTGACTGAGAAGCTAGGGACACAGACCCAACTAGTGGGCGATGACTTGTTTGTCACCAATCCTACTCGTTTACAAAAAGGCATTGAGAGTAAAGTTGGCAACTCGATTTTGATTAAGCTCAATCAGATTGGGAGTCTGACGGAAACACTGGAAACCATTGACCTAGCAACCCGTAACGGCTACACCTCGGTCATTAGCCATCGCTCTGGTGAGACAGAAGATACAACGATCGCTGATTTAGCTGTGGCTACACGTGCAGGACAAATCAAGACGGGTTCTTTGAGTCGGAGTGAGCGGATTGCCAAATACAATCGACTGTTACGCATTGAGGATGAGCTGGGTGAGCAGGCTGTCTATGCTGGAACGGTTGGGATGGGGCCTAAAAGTTAGGGCTTGCCAACCAAGACGGCATGGGCAGCGTTGATTAAGGTGCGATGGCAACTCTGAAATTGGCAGACTAAGCTGGAAGTGCCCTGTCTATCGGTTAAAGCGATGCTAAACACCTTAACAAGACTGTGGAGGCAGCAGACAGTAGGGATACGTCTGTTGCCGTTGGTTGCTGTAAGTGCGGCACTAACTGGTACAGGGGCTGCTCTACCCACCCAGGTGACGTCTGCTGCCCAGGTGGCTGATATCACGATCACGGCACCGATTATTATCGTGCCGGATTACCCTGTAATTGTGGCACCGAGGCGGCAACGGCGACGTGAGGTAAAAGTCCGGTTCGTTGCTCAGGGTGATGATTGGGCCACAATTTACTTAGACGATCGACTTCTGTTTCGAGCTGCGAATACCCGTCGCGATCATGAAGTCACGCTTGATGCTGGCGCATACCGCTTACAGATTACGGGGGTATCGCGTTTCGACGTATGGGATTCTGGGTATCTGGATTTAGGCCGAAACGACACGAATGTTGTGGTAATTCGTTATGGCAAGCAATCGGGCATTCGCGCTGCGGCTGATCCGTACGCTTGGATTCCTGACTAAGGTTGCTCGACTCAGAAAGTCATCTGCACGTTCGGGACTTTCAAGTCTTACCGTATCGGCTTTCTGATACTGGATAAAGTCATAAGCCTGACAACCTTGGCTATTCAGGAGCAATCTGAAAAATTGGGCCTTGCTTCTGCTTGGCAGGATTTCGTCTGTAAAATCTGGTCTAGTAACAACTCGCGGCCTGGCTCAGCCCTTAGCTAGCCAAGGCAAAATTTACGTAACTGTCGGGTTTCCTATGGTGATAGGTTTGTTTTGACTTATCTACGCATAAGCCATTCTTGAGTGCTCGGTAGCCATGATTCTGTACGTGTTAGATATGCTCGGGGTGGCCGTTTTTGCTGTGAGTGGGGCCCTGGCAGCAGGCCGCAAGCAGTTAGACTTGTTAGGCGTTCTCGTCATTGCGATG
>JBCDFI010000244.1:0-7646 GCA_039178155.1 Cyanobacteria bacterium P01_H01_bin.105 | reverse complement strand
TACATAGCCGTAGAGCCACACAAAATCCCAATCGCTTAGCAGATCGCTACCGGTCGTCCCCCGCAGCACCATAGGCAAATAAATCAGACACGCTAAGGTCAATAAGCCCCCACCGGCCCACACTATTTGCTGCGGTCGTTTTGTACGCAGGCTATGCCATACAAGGGCTGGCGTCAGTAACATGCCCGGTAGTAGGCCAATCAAAAATTGCAGTAGACAGCTACAGCCCAGCAGCAAATATCCCCGTGTCCACTGATGCTTTAGACAAAAATAAATTCCCCAAATCGCAATCCCCATGGCATAGACGCTAGGGATAGGGGTACGCCGAAATAAATCGGTATGACCGACGGTGCCATCTACGGCGGCTAATCCCAAAAGTACTAATGCCGCCGCTGCCAGCTTCGACTGACCGAGATGAGCACCAATGGCATAGAGGCCCAGGCTAAACGCGGTAAATGCGATCGCAAAGTAGATAAAACACACCACCGGCAGGCTCAGCCCCAGCTTTACCGGCAGCGCTAGGGCGTAGTAATAATAGGAGCGGGGCGTAAACTCTGTCATTGCCTGGATGTAGAAATCCTGACTGTACAAAGCCGGATTCACCAACGCCATCACCGCCGGCATTTGATTAAAAATATTTTCCCTCGAAAAGTTGTAGCCATAGGCCACCAACCCACTCAACGCCATGGCCAGCTGCATCAGCCAGGGAGGTGTACGTAATGTGTTTGCATTAGCCATGGCGGTGGAGGCATCTCTAAGGTCTAGCGATTAGGGTAAAACGCAACGGGGTCACAATCCAAAAACAGTCTAAACAACGCTAAAAAAAAAGAGCCGACCAGTGGCCTGCTCCTTTAATTGGAATTATTGAAAGTGTTGAGACCGACAAACACCGACAGGCTAAAAAACAATGCCCCAAACACTCTCTAAAATACGCTGCATAATCTCCATGCCGGTAAACGCCTGCCAGCCAAACAGCCCCACAATTACAACGTTGAGACTAATGTGAGTGAGGCGAGCCGTTTCGTTACCGCGCTGCATAAAAGGGACCAAGGCAGCTGCGATCGCAATCAGCCCCGTCATACCCAGACCCGCTAACAGGTGAGGCCCCACAAACAGCTTGCCATTATTAATGTAAGTAACGGCCATGCCGCCAATAGTACCCAGCACCATCAGCGCCAAAATAATCGAACCTAGCTGGTGGTGCTTAATGGCAAATTTGCCTTTGATCAGTGCTTTCTTTTCATCACCCGTCACATATCGAACTTTACGACTTTGACTGCCCAGATAGGCAGCATAAAGGGTGAGCCCAAACAGGACCCACATTAATAGCGGATGGAAAAAGTTTAAATACGGCTTAATTGACTCGATTGTGTCAGGGCTCATGGTGGGTAAATTCGTAACGCGTCATAAAACTTAGTATATTGCGATCGCTCCGCTTACGCCGTCGGATTTGGGCAACTTTCATGACCAGACAGCCGCTAGCGCAAGCGTCTAACAACGCAACACGCCACTTCGCTCAGGTTATTTCAAACAAGATTTGCCAGAATAATTCCATTAAGGCACCTGCAGATCAGATATTGCAGTGGCGTCGCTCATTCGTTATTCCCAGTACCATGAAAGCAAATCGACGATTTGCACTGCTCCTAGCAGTGGGTTTCTGTATTACGCTCTTGATCAGTCCGGTAATGCCCGGTCGGGCAGCGTCTCCTGAACGACCTGAGCATATTATTCAGACAGGCAGTGGGGCTGAAACCCTAGACGAAACGGTGGAAGCTGCTGAGGAAGAAAGCCTTGAGGAGCCAAATGGCACAGAAGACAGCGATGAGGACACCAGCCCAGCCGATGAGTCTGATACATCGGCAACTGAGCCAGAATACGACCCAGCCGCCGAGGCCCTAGAGCAGGAAACCTGGTTTCAACGAGAACTCATCATCGAAGCAGACTGGCTTTATTTAGACGGTGATATCGCCGCTGCCGAAGAACTCTACCGTGAAGCCAAAACCTTTGGCTGGCGAGATGATGATGATTTAGAAGATGTGCCAGCAGATCCGTTTGACAATCCTGAGCAGCTATCTCCCGGTGGCGCGGTCTATTGGCGCGAGTCTACCCGTGGCATAGAGGCTGGGCGAGAATCTCAGACATTGGTTCCTCTAGGCCTGCTCACCGAAGAAATACCTGCTTTTATTCCAGGTCATCTGCGCTATGCCGAGGCTTTACAGGCTTACGAGCGCCCTGATGACGCAGAGATCGTATTAGAGAAAGCGCTCACCCTATATCCCTACGATCCAAATTTGCTCAGCGCCCAGATTGAGCTAATGATGACCCGCAAGGAATGGATTGAAGCCTCCATAGCATCCCGTCAGTTTGCACTGCTCAATGCCGATCATCCTGAGGCAGAACGCTATGCTGAGCTGGCTGACGAAAATCTAGATCGGTTTAAGTCAGCGACCAATGCCAAAATTCGTGAGAATGCGATCGCAAACATTTTCACCGGAGCCGCAGGCTACATCTTGACCGGCGGCTTATACGGTCCATTTACTGCCCTCAACTCCAGCATCATCTTACTCCAGGGAGAAAAATCATTAGGCGAATCCGTAGCCGCCTCAGCCCGAGACCAGCTGCCCCTGTCTGAAGACGAAGAACTCCTCGCCTATGTCCGTGGCATTGGCAATAAGCTGGCAGCTGCCGCTGGCCGCGATGACTTCGACTACACCTTTGATGTCATCCTCGACCGTGAACTCAACGCCTTTGCTTTACCCGGCGGCAAAATCTTTGTCAATGCCGGAGCCGTCCTCGACACCGACTCTGAGGCGGAACTAGCCGGTCTATTAGGCCATGAAATCTCCCACGCAGTCCTGTCCCATGGGTTTCAGATGGTAACTCGCGGCAACCTCACCGCTAGCCTCACCCAGTACCTCCCTCTACCGGGTCTCGTCACCAACGCCATCGTGTCTGGCTACTCTCGCCAAATGGAGCGACAGGCCGATATCGTCGGCACCCAGATTTTAGCCTCCGGTGGATATGCAGCCGATGGCATGCACGGTCTCATGCTCGCTCTTGATGAACGCTATGGAGACCGGCAGGTTGTGCCCTGGCTCTCCTCTCACCCCGCCCCTCAAGAACGGGTAGATTATCTACAGGCCATTGTTGAGAATGGTGGCTATAACCGTTACGCCTATGAGGGTGTGCTCAGTCACGAAGCCATTCAAACACGGGCTGAAGCAGAGCTAGCAGCCTATGAGGCCGAAAATGGCGAAACTGTTGAAGATGAGTCTGTCACTGACGAAGAGATTGATGAAGCCGTAGAAGAGGTAAAAGAAGAACAGGAAGACGCGATTGAAGGCAATGAAGCCGAATCTGTTGAAGAGGACGCGAGCAATGGGTCGGAAACCGGTGAGTAAAGCACTCAACAGAATTTGAGGTTAAGCCATCGCTCAGAGTCACTGTCTCGAACATTGCGAAATGTAACCTATTCGTTACCTTCAGGATGCCCGAAGTCAATGACCTTGGTAAACTAAGACTCATATACGCTGCCAGTTTCTTATCATTTACTGGTACAGCATCTTAAATGCGGTTTCATAGCGCTTTAACCATAAATATCTTGATAGAGGACTCATGGTAGATTCCCTAAGGAAACCTCAGGAAAATACTCAATTTGATGAGCTACGACCTGGGGTTAAGGCACCTTCAAAGGACACGATCCTCACCCCCCGCTTCTACACCACTGACTTTGACGAGATGGCCGAGATGGACCTATCCGTCAATGAAGATGAGGTGCGCGCCATCATCGAAGAGTTTCGTGCAGACTATAACCGCCACCACTTCGTGCGGACCGATGTGTTTGACCAGTCTTGGGAGCACATTGATGGTAAGACACGCGAGCTTTTCATTGAGTTTCTAGAGCGTTCTTGTACCGCTGAATTTTCCGGCTTCTTGCTCTACAAAGAGCTAGGTCGTCGTCTTAAGGACAAAAACCCTCTTCTAGCTGAGGGCTTCAATCTGATGTCTCGCGATGAAGCTCGCCATGCAGGCTTCCTCAATAAGGCGATGTCAGACTTCAATCTGCAGTTGGACCTCGGCTTTTTGACCAAGAGCAAGAGCTACACCTTCTTCAAGCCTAAGTTCATCTTTTATGCGACTTATCTGTCTGAGAAGATCGGCTACTGGCGCTACATCACGATTTTCCGTCATCTCGATTCCCATCCTGAGAATCGGATTTATCCGATTTTCCAGTTCTTTGAGAATTGGTGCCAGGATGAAAACCGCCATGGTGATTTCTTCTCTGCCATCATGAAGGCTCAGCCTCAGATCCTTAATGACTGGAAGGCTAAGCTCTGGTGTCGTTTCTTCCTACTGTCGGTGTTCGCCACCATGTTCTTAAACGACATTCAGCGCAGTGGGTTCTATGCATCGTTGGGTCTAGATGCCCGTGAGTATGATATTCACGTCATCAAGAAAACAAACGAATCAGCCGCTAAGGTCTTTCCTGTGATGCTGGACGTTGAGCATCCTGACTTCTTTAAGCATATGGATACGGCCTCTGACGCTAGCCTCAAGATTTCTGCCATTAGCAAGGCTAAGCAGCCTAAGCCGCTCAAGCTTCTACGTCAGCTCCCCCACATCGCCACCATTGGTGTGAAAATGGTGCAGCTATACTTTATGAAGCCCATCGATATGGCAGTCACTCGCGGCGTTGTTCGCTAGAAATCGAGCTTCTTAAGAGAACTCCGTCTAGAAACCAGGCTTTTATCTAAAGCCTGGTTTTTCTTGTTTGGCTCTCTGTTCTAATAATGACGAAACAGCCTCTAACTATTCGTGAAGCAACTCAAGATGATGACGATGAGATCGCACAGCATCTCTATCATCTCATGGTGGAACTTGGGGCCTCAGCTCAGGCAATGGCCCCAGACTGGTTGTATAAAACCCACATCTTCATTGAGAAAGTCCGGCAGGACCTGCATTATCAAGGGTTTATTGCAGAAATGAATGATCAGGTGGTGGGCTCAGTAAGTTGCCAAATTCTAGAGCTTTACCCAATCCTCAACCTCGAGTACCAGAAAGGATATATCTGGGGCCTCTATGTGGCTCCATCTCACCGCAGGCAAGGCATCGCCACACAACTGATGCAAGCAGCTCAACACTATTTGCAGAGCATTGGCTGTACCCGCGCTGTTTTACATGCCTCTGAGACAGGCAGAGGAGTGTACGAGCGTCTTGATTATCTCGATAGCAACGAAATGACTCTTAACCTAACGTGAGACATCACGAGGCTGATGCTCGGCTCCATAAAGCTAAACCACCACCGCGCCCACGGGCAGCAATGCCTGACTCAGTTACCCAAAAGTATTTAAAAAAGGCCTGCTCCTTAAGTGTCTGCTGATAGAAGTCTTGGTCAGCTGCTTCCGGTTTAATTCGCCCCTGATAGAGGGTAAGTCTGCCAGTAGCGACCTGTACCTGAGTAAAATCAAAGGCTAAACATCGGGCCTGGGGCCAAAACTTGATAGGGCCTGTAAGGGTTAGCGTTAGCGGCCCTAAGGTCACAGAGTTTTGAACCGAGCCTTGATCATCACGGGTTGCTTGATAGTCCAGCTGAATCTTGATGAGTTTAGGCAAATAGCGGCCTGCCCCCAAAGCTACGCCTGCTTTTTGGCGTGTTTTTTTAGTGCCAGTGATGAAACGCAATCGCCAGGTGCCGACGAGATCGCTCAAGGAATAGCGCGTCTTGGCACATTTCTCGGTTGCCTGTAAGGCTACAACTAAATCTTTTGTTTTAGGGAGCGCAACAGCGCCTGTCTGCTGAGCTTGGACTGTTTGCTCTAAAACTGCTGCGCTCTTATCCATGGTGTCAAGGTTTCGTCAAAAAATGGTCAGATCCCAATCAGCATCGTTCAAACCATCGGTACCCACGAGTCGTACACGAATATCTAGGTAGCGATCGCAATAGACCTTACATTGCTTATAGCGTGGATTAGGGCTACCCAAAATTGCATCTTGCTCCGCATAGCCCTTAAGCAAATCAATCCGCTCTGCTTCTGAAAGAGCCTTAACATCGGCTGCTGCTGTCGATCCAGTCATACTTGAACCCTAAAAAGAATCTTCCTCAGGCTAAAGCCAACTTTTAAACCAAAGGAAGACTCTCCTAAAAAGCTTAATCTCCTTCATAAAAACCCAGCCGATCCCCGCTATTTCAGCTCAAATTAGTTTACATCCCTACAAAGTTCTCAGCTAGCTTTCACTCGCCCTTGCTAAGCTAAAACGACTTTAAAAATTATCATCTTTGCAATGGTCAGCTATCGTCTTGAGCGCATTCACCTCGAAGTCACAAACGTTTGCAACTTCAAATGCGACTTTTGCCCAGATGCCATCATGGAACGAAAGCGCGGTCATATGAACCTCAAGCTCCTTGAAAAAGCCCTTGATGAGATCTCTGAACACCGCTTAGCCAAGATCCTTGCCTTTCACCTCATGGGGGAGCCCTTAATCTATCCCCATATTTTTACAGCCATTGACATGGCATTAGAACGAGGGTTGAACTTACACCTCACCACGAATGGCAGCACCTTCCATATCAAGCCCAATCACCGTCAACAGCTAATCGCCTCTGGCATCCCAAAAGTTACCATCTCTCTACAAACCCCAGATCCAGTTACCTTTATCATCCGGGGTGCTCCTCCCAAGCTCAAACCTGAACAATATTTTGATGGCATCACTCAATATGTCAAAGCCAACCTTGCCGACTCCAAATCTAAGACGAGAGTACACCTTAAGTTCCTAGATACAACACCTCACCCATTTCTAGTCCCCCACAAGCAAATGCATGTGGTCGAAGGCAAAGCTCAAATGCAGCAAGAGTTAATTGCTTGGGCCGACCGTCTGCTAGATGGTTGTGCAGAACGCCCTAGCGACGGCGAGCTGCGTCAACGTATTGCGCGTCATCGGCCAGGTCGATGGCAAGTGATTGAACTCACACCAAAACTTGCTCTAGAGACATTTCCCCTAGATAGTTGGGGAAATGTCGAGAGTACTGAAGTAGTCCCTGCAACGTTTGGCTACTGCAATGGCACCTCTGACCAAGCCGGTATTTTGTACGACGGCACTGTTGTTCCTTGCTGCAAAGATTACGACGGCCAGATTCCACTAGGAAATCTGCAGCATCACTCACTCACCGACATTTTAGATACCCAACAGCCTGCCTGCAGCCTGCGTCAGGGCTTCGACCGGTTTCAAGTCACCCATCCCGTCTGCCAGCGGTGCATGGGAGCGGATACATCTCAAAAAGCACTGCTTCGACAGGTGGGCTCAGTAGCTTACTTTAAGGTCTACAACCCCATCATGAAGCGCTTACAGCCGGGATGGGGGGAAGTTTAGTCTTAACGCTCTGTCTGAGAAAACACCACACAGCGGTAAAATAGGGTGTATTTTCAACGCTTAAATGCCCATGGTACGGCGACTCATAAAGCATTTTTTGCACTGGCTGAGACAAACGTTAGCTCAGTTAAAAGGGAAAAAAAGTCGCCATCACCCTCCATCCTCAAACGTTAGGCAGCTACCGGCTGCTCGCCACCAGCCATCACCTGTCCGTCAGCAACGCCAGCGACTCTCACCCTCAGAGCCCCAGCAGTCATCACCGATAGATACCCCATCTC
>JBCDFI010000243.1:0-7684 GCA_039178155.1 Cyanobacteria bacterium P01_H01_bin.105 | reverse complement strand
ATGGGCAAGCAGCGGGTTATTGCTGAAACGGGTGCCGGTCAGCATGGTGTAGCGACAGCGACGGTCTGCGCTCGATTTGGTATTGACTGCGTTATCTATATGGGCGTTCATGATATGGAGCGTCAGGCCCTAAACGTCTTTCGCATGCGTCTGATGGGGGCCACGGTCCAGCCCGTTAGCTCTGGTACTGGTACCCTCAAGGATGCCACCTCTGAAGCGATTCGTGACTGGGTTACCAATGTAGAAAGCACCCATTATATTTTGGGCTCCGTGGCTGGTCCCCACCCTTATCCCATGATTGTGCGGGAATTTCATGCCGTTATCGGTCAAGAAACTCGTTCCCAGTGTCAAGAAAAGTGGGGCGGTCTGCCAGACATTTTACTTGCCTGTGTGGGAGGTGGGTCAAACGCCATGGGTTTGTTCCATGAGTTCGTCAATGAGCCTTCAGTGCGAATGATTGGTATCGAGGCCTCTGGTGAAGGCGTCAGCACCGGAAAACACGCGGCCACCCTGACCGCTGGACGGGTAGGTGTTTTACACGGAGCCATGAGCTTTTTACTCCAAGATGGTGATGGTCAGGTGATTGAGCCCCACTCTATCAGTGCTGGTCTTGATTACCCTGGTGTGGGTCCTGAGCACAGCTACTTCAAAGATATCGGTCGAGCTGAATATTATGGTGTTACTGACCAGCAGGCCCTAGATGCCTTTCAGCTTGTTTCTCAACGCGAAGGGATTATCCCGGCCCTAGAGACTGCCCATGCCTTTGCTTATTTAGAAATCCTATGCCCCCAGCTAGAGGGCAGTCCCACCATCGTCATTAACTGCTCTGGACGGGGAGATAAGGATGTACAAACAGTGGCCAAAGTTTTGAAATTTGATAGCTAAGGCGATGGCTAGTTAATCCGACAGCTAGTTAATCCGACAGACGATACTGATGTAACCAAAGGACACCCTAACCTTGGAAAACTTTGAGGTTTGCGATCGCGATATTTCTCCATCTCTACTGGAACGTTATTTAGCCTCTGATGCTATTGCCATCGATACCGAAACCATGGGGCTTAACCCCCTGCGAGACCGGCTATGTCTAGTTCAGCTGTGTGATACTGAGGGTTATACATCGGCTATTCGTATTGAGCGCGGGCAGGCCAGTGCTCCAAATCTCCAGCAGCTGCTTGAAATTCCCACTATCCTCAAAATATTTCACTTTGCTCGGTTTGACCTAGCCACACTCCGACATCATCTAGCCATTGATGTTAGTCCCGTATTCTGCACCAAAATTGCCAGTAAACTAGCTCGCACCTACAGCCCCAGACATGGTCTTAAGGAATTGGTTAAGGAAATAGTTGGCATTGAGCTTGATAAAACCGCCCAAAGTTCTGATTGGGGCAATGTTCATGATCTCAGTGATGAGCAGTTAGCCTATGCTGCTAACGACGTGCGCTATCTCCATGAGCTATCTAAATGCCTTACCCTGATGCTCCAACGGGAAGGGCGCTGGAACTTAGCCGAAGCCTGTTTTCAATCTTTGCCCACATTGATTCAGCTAGATTTAAACCAATACCATAATATTTTTGAGCACTAGCTCCAGAATTTTTGAGCATTAACGCTGAGAGGGTATGGCAAACGGTTGTGAGCCAGCGAGCCTGATGTGTAAATATGCTGAGCAAAACATTGCGGATAAATTGATTCTATCTTCAGAGAGTCTTCATCAAGATTTAGTTAGATTCTCGGATTTAGTGGGTATAAAAAATATATCCCTAACAAGGTAATTAGCGTGTCCAACAAGCTGGAAACAGCGACAAATCGCTAAGGTTGTGTAAGGTTCCGGAACATCTCGGTATTAAGGAGTCAAATATAAAGATAAGCAGTTGCTTGTCTATCGATCCTTTATGGAGAATCTGTCATATGTAGAGTTTCTTTAAAGAAGCTCTTGAGTCAATGGTGTTTGTTATGTTGGTACGCCATTAATGTCATCAAAGGTGTTCGTCAATTTATTCACTATATGAAAGCTGTCATACTAGCCGGTGGTTTAGGTACTCGTCTGAGTGAAGAAACCGCAATTAAGCCAAAGCCTATGGTAGAGATTGGTGGTAAGCCAATCCTTTGGCATATTATGAAGATCTATTCCCACCATGGCATCAATGATTTTGTTGTTTGCTGTGGGTATAAGGGGTATGTAATTAAAGAATATTTTGCCAATTATTTTCTCCACATGTCAGACGTTACCTTTGACATGCGTTTTAATCAAATGAATATTCACGCCGGTAAAGCAGAGCCCTGGCGAGTGACCTTAGTGGACACAGGGGATGCAACTATGACCGGTGGACGACTCAAGCGTGTAAGAGAGCATGTTGGGAATGAGACCTTCTGTTTTACCTACGGTGATGGTGTCTCTGATGTTAATGTGACCGAGTTAGTTGAATATCACAAACAGCAAGGAACCAGCGCTACTCTTACCGCTGTGCAGCCACCAGGACGATTTGGCGCAATTGTTCTAGAGGAAGGTCAGACCCAAATCAAAAGTTTCCGTGAAAAGCCTGAAGGTGACGGGGCCTGGATTAACGGGGGTTATTTCGTACTAGAGCCCGAGGTGATTGATCATATCGAGGCTGATGAAACGGTTTGGGAACAACAACCTTTGATGAAGCTAGCGAATAAAGGTGAACTATCTGCTTACCGGCACGATGGTTTTTGGCAGCCAATGGATACTCTACGGGATAAGAACCGTTTGGAAACTCTATGGCAGGAAAATAAAGCACCTTGGAAAGTCTGGTAATACTGATTTGACCCAGCAAGGAGAGAGCTATGCATTTATGGGTAGCTTTTAGGCTGATGTCTGAACAGAGAACTCCTGAGATCTGAGAGATGATTCGATAAGCACTCTGCTGTGTTCAGAGGCTTGGTAATATCTGTGGTGCCCTTCTAAATGGGCACCGTCAGGGAGGAGGCAAATTACACTAGTAACCACTAATCGGCTTGATTTATGAATTCTCAATTTTGGCGCGGCAAGCGAGTGCTTGTTACCGGACATACCGGATTTAAAGGGAGCTGGTTGTCTCTGTGGCTCCAGCGTTTGGGAGCTAATGTTGTTGGCTATTCTCTAGCACCTCCGACAGAGCCTAGTTTGTTCACCATTGCTAATATTGCCCAGGGTATGACCTCTATCGAAGGTGATATTCGTGATTTGGCCAAGCTTCAAGCTGTTATGGATGAGCATAGGCCCGAGGTGGTACTCCACTTAGCGGCTCAGCCCTTGGTGCGTTATTCCTATAAGAATCCCATCGAAACCTATGCCACCAATGTTATGGGTACGGCGAATGTTTTAGAGGCTATTCGCATCACTGGGGGGGTCCGGGCTGCGGTGATGATTACCACTGACAAATGCTACGAAAACAATGAGTGGGTTTGGGGGTATCGCGAGCAGGATCGTCTGGGAGGCCATGATCCCTATTCCAATAGTAAAGCGTGTGCTGAACTGGTAACAGCTGCCTATCGTAATTCTTATTTTTCGCAGGGTAGTGTTGCGATCGCATCTGCTAGAGCCGGTAACGTTATTGGTGGTGGCGACTGGGCATTAGATCGTTTAATCCCTGACATGGTTAGAGCTTTTAGCGAAGGGCAGTCTGTTCAAATTCGTAATCCTAATGCTATTCGTCCTTGGCAGCATGTACTCGAACCGATTTCGGGGTATTTGAGTCTAGCAGAGCAACTATGGAATGATGGCACTACTTATGCCGATGGCTGGAATTTTGGCCCTAACGATGAAGATGCCAAACCGGTCTCTTGGATTGTTGAAAACCTCAGCAAACTGTGGGGAGATAACGCCAGCTGGCAGACCGATGATGGTGTGCATCCCCACGAGGCGACTTATTTGAAGCTAGACTGCTCCAAAGCAAAACAACAGTTGGGCTGGAAACCACAGCTTACGTTGTTTACAGCGTTAGAGTGGACTGTTGAAGTATATAAAGCGCATCTGCAAGATGCTGACCTCAATGCTCTGATGGCTGACCAGCTTGAGCGCTTTCAACATCTATCTCAAAGAGATACCTCTTCTTCTTCTAGCCAACCAGACACCTTACTCTCGCCCGTCTAAAGCAGCCTGTTCAACTATCCCCTAATACGATGAAATTTATTAAGACCCCCCTAGAGGGGGCATTTGTGGTGGAGTTGTTCCAACACTCCGATCATCGGGGTTTTTTCTCCCGATTCTTTTGTGCTGAAGCATTTAAAGAACAGGGTTTAGCCCACAACATGGTGCAGTGCAACATCTCTCGTTGTAACTATCGTGGCACTCTGCGGGGATTGCACTACCAGACAGCTCCTGCCCTTGAGTCTAAATTTATTCGCTGCACTCGCGGTGAAATTTGTGATGTATTGGTTGATATGCGGCCAGACTCACCAACATATCTCAAGCATTACACCATTAAGCTCAGTGCTGATTCAAATCAGGCTATGTACATTCCTGGTATGTGTGCCCATGGCTATCAAGCTTTGACAGATGATACGGAAGTCATGTACCTAACGTCTGCTCCCTATAATGGCGATTATGAAAAAGGCCTACGCTATGATGATCCGCGCATAGGGATTCAGCTCCCTATTCCTGTCACTGAAATCTCTGACAAAGATAAATGCTGGCCAGATGTTACGCCTTAGATAAGAGCGGCAACGACTATCTATTTATTCCATTTATTTGAGGAACTTGAGATAATGCTTATTGTTGATACGGCCTTAAAGGCTAGAGAAGAAGAAAAGCGCCCGGTCCGCGTAGGTATGATTGGTGCTGGTGCCATGGCTAGAGGCATCGCGATGCAAATCATTCAGTCGACACCAGGTATGCAGCTGGCTGCGATCGCAAACCGGACGGTTGCATCCGCCCAACGAGCCTATGAAGAATCCGGTCAATCAAACAGCATTGTTGTTGAATCCCTCGCTGATTTAGAAACAGCCATTTCGAATAATACCCCGGCTATTGTTCAAGATGCACTGACATTGGCACAGGCGGACGCCATTGATGTCGTAGTTGAGGCTACTGGTACGATTGAGTTTGCGCTAAATGCCGTGTTTGCAGCGATCAAACATGGCAAGCATGTCGTGCTGATGAACGCAGAATTAGACAGCACAATCGGTCCAATTCTCAAAGTGTATGCCGATCGTGCTGGTGTCATTCTGACCGCCTGTGATGGCGACCAACCAGGCGTTGAGATGAATCTCTACCGGTTTGTTAAAAGTATTGGTCTTACACCCCTGGTATGCGGCAGCATGAAGGGAATGCTAGATCACTATCGTACCCCTGAAACCCAAGCCAAATTCGCTAAACAATGGGACCAGGGGGTACACATGGTCACCAGCTTTGCTGACGGTACCAAAGTCTCATTTGAACAAGCAATTGTCGCGAATGGTACGGGCATGACTATCGCCCAGCGTGGCATGCTCGGGTATGAGCATCGAGACCATATCGATACTATGACGGACAAGTACGATGTCGATCAGCTAAAAGAGTTGGGCGGTATTGTAGAGTACGCGATTGGGGCAACCCCAGGCCCCGGTGTGTATATATTTGCCACCCAGGAGAATCCTATACATCAGCGTTATCTTGAGCTTTATAAGCTAGGCAAAGGCCCTCTCTATAGCTTCTATACCCCATATCATCTCTGCTATTTTGAGGTTCCTATTTCCATTGCTCGAGTTGCTTTATTCAACGACGTTATTTTAGCGCCTGAAGGTGCTCCTAAGGTTGATGTTGTTGCCACAGCTAAGCAAGACCTCACGGTCGGTCAAACACTAGACGGTATCGGTGGTTTTACCTGCTATGGTCAGTGTGAGCGAGCCGATCTGACCTACAAACAGCAGCTATTGCCGATGGGACTGAGTGCGGGCTGTGTTCTGAAACGTCCCGTTTCTAAAGATGCGATCATTACCTATGATGATGTTCTGCTACCAAAGGGACGCTTGTGCGATCAGTTAAGGGCTGAGCAAAACACCTATTTTGCTTCTGCGTTTGTCTAACTGCTCGCCTGTTCTCTGTCTTCTTCGGAACAATTTATATGTGTAAAAGGAGGGTGCTACTTTTAAGGTAATACCCTCCTTTTGTTGTGTAATTTGTTGTATAAGTTGAGCCACAGCCATGGCCTAGTGCCATAGCCATGGTGGTGAAAATCGTATCTAACCGGGCTCAGCTAGATACGATTGTAAATGGGGGCGCAGGGCATTGCGTGCTGCCATCGCGTGTTCAAACCGCTTACCTTGGTTTTGTTGAATTAGTTTATCAAACCAGTCACCCACGGTCTCTGGAACCGAGACGAACTGACGCCACTGAAAATCACCACTAACAGTGGGTAGGGTCAGTTGGTCAATAGATTTCCCTGTTAGAGCTTGTAACCCGATCAACCCAAGCGCATAGACATCACTACTCATGGCGGGGCGGCCAATCCGCTGCTCTAAGGGCTGGTAGTCTCGCTGCATTAGCAGCTGTTTACGATATTCTGCAGACTGTTGGCTTACACCAATCATGACTCGCTTACCTAAGCCACTATCGGCAAGAGCTAGTGATTGCACCATGGTGTCCCAGCCACTAGTCTGAATAAAGGAATCGTCTCTTAACCCGGTATGTACTTGATTGTGCCGATGAAATATTCCAACCTGTTCTAGCAGACGGTCCATCAATAATAGTACTGACTCTAGTGGCCAGGGTGTTTGTAGTTGGGCTTGTAGAAGTTGTTCTTGCTCAAATGTTTCCCCTAACCCATGCACAATATAAAATGTATTGTCTACTTGACCATAGGTATATCCTGGAAATAGAGAACGTAAGGGTTCAAACTTTTCTGTTTCTTTTTCCATGACTCGCTTTAAAAGCTCAGCCGTATCTTGGGAATAAGCCCTAAGTGTTTGTAACAACACTAGAGAATCAGTTTGCTTATCTAGGGCAATAGAAATAGGGCCTAGGGGTTCTTGCCGTAGAAAATACTGTACTTGATAGCGCTGTGCTGCAAATCTGGAGAAGGATGCTTTAGGAACCAGTGAAATATTAGCTGCTGCTGGCTGTATCTCCGATTGGGACGCATCGGCAGCCTTAATAGGCTGAACATCTGGGACTCGTGCCGAGGATGGTGTTGGACGACTGGGTTCACGTTGTTCAGCCGGTGGCTGTGTTGCTTTTACGATGGAGAGCTGTGTCTCAACCCGTGCTAGAGTTACCGCAAAATCAATAGGTTTAGTGATGTAATCATTAGCGCCTAATTCAAAGGCTCTGACCATATCATCACTTTGGGCCTTAGCGGTTACCATCAACACAGGTAGCTGATTTCGAGAATATTTTTTTCGAATATGTTTAAGGGTTTCAATGCCGTCAATTCCCGGCATCATGATATCTAGCAATACGAGGGCTACATTTTGGTGATTTTGAATGTAGTCTAAAGCTGCCTCACCGCTATCGACTACAACTGATTGGTAGCCACGACGGGTGAGACGACGACTTAGCATATCGCGATTGTCTTCGTTATCGTCCACCACCAGAATAGGCAGACCACCAAAGACATTATGAGTTTTTTCGGCGGCTGGAGAGACTGGTGTCTCTGTAATATCCGGTGCAGCTATCTGGGGCACAGGTACATCCGACGACGCTGCAGTATCCGACGGTGTCGGAGTTAGGGGATCTGAGCTAGTTGGGACTACTTGGTTTACAGGT
>JBCDFI010000242.1:0-7697 GCA_039178155.1 Cyanobacteria bacterium P01_H01_bin.105 | reverse complement strand
GGGTTTGAGATTGTATCGTCAGAAGCTTCTTCTCTTATATCTGGAAGTAATCCACAGATTTCTATCGAGATGCTTCCCCAGATTGAATCCGATCTGATTTTCGTGATGGCATGGGGAGATAACAATATGTTTGACCCACAAAAAGAAACCCAACAACGCTGGGACGACACCCCCCTGCTCAATCAAATGTCAGCTTCCAAAGACGGGCGTGTATTTTTTGTAAACTATTATCTTTGGGGCAGCCACACTCGTGGCCCCATTACAGATCAGTTAATGCTTGAACAGCTACCTCAGATGCTGTTGCCGTTAGTCAATGAAAATTAGTAGCTATGGACTCTCTCTTGTGTAATTTGCCTGCGCTGGTACTCATAGGCAGTATAAGACCGTGGCACAGACCGAGCAGATTTTGATTTTTGATAAATGGATGATAAGTGGAATATAGCGATCGCAACTTCCCAACCCATTCTCTACTCCCAATTTTCGTCTCTGTTCCAGCAGCCTGAACCAGAAATAGCAAGGTCGCTTGACTCCTTTCTTGATTCAATTGAGAATAAATCTCAACTATAAGCCTGCCCTAGATAGGTTGTTGATGTTATGGCCGTTACACTCTCGCAGCAAGACTATTGGGATTTAGTCAATGAATCTCAATTAGAGGCAGACACTAGCTCAGTCAATACTTATGAAACGGTTCTGCCCTACCCCAAACATTTGGGTCAAGGATATTACCGTTGCATGGAGCTACGCGAGGGTATGGACGTTGTCTTCGGTAACTATCACCTCCATAGCGATGTGATTGTTCCAGTACCTGAACGAGATCATCCCGTAGAGTATGAGTTTTGTATTAGCGGTCAACATAGGCAACCCGATAAGTTAGTAGCTGGTCGATATGCTTTGTGTGGCAGCGGTACCGCTCCGATTGAAACCTGGGAGCGATCAGCTGAAGAATCCTTCTTAGTGGTCAGTGTTCACATTAAACCATCCTTACTGCAGACCTTTTTGGGAGAGTCTTTTGATCTAACCGCTATTGGGTTAGCCCATCTCATTCGACCAACTGATCAACTCTATTTCCAACGGTACAGCATTACTACAGTTGCTATGCAAACGGTACTGCATCAGTTTCTTCATTGTCCCTTCAAGGGTATTACCAGAAAAGTATATTTTGAAAGTAAGGTTTGGGAACTGATGGCACTGCTGCTCGATCAAGAACTGCAGCGACAAGAGGCTAACCATCGGCCTAATCTGTTAAAAGCCAGCAATATTGAATGTATTTACCACGCTAGAGACATCCTTGTAGAGCAGTTAGATAATCCCCCCTCACTACTTGGTTTAGCAAGGCAGGTGGGGCTTAATGACTATGCTTTGAAGCAAGGTTTCCGGCAGGTGTTCAATAACACAGCTTTTGGCTATTTGCATAACCACCGCATGGAAACGGCTCGTCAGCTGTTGATTGAAGGTGAGGTCAACGTATCGGAAGCAGCTCGTAGAGTAGGGTTTGCCAATCGTAGCTATTTTGCGGCTGCCTTTCGCAAAAAGTTTGGCGTCTCCCCTAGTAAGTATCTGCGTTAGCGCAAAAACTCCGGCTAGTGTCCAAAATACTCCGTAGAGCATTCACTCAGGGCTATCTCAGTGAAATTACCTTTGATAGGCTCTTAATCAAGAATTAATTGCAATAAAGGCGCTGGGCGCTGAGTGTGAGGAAAAATGCTAAATCGACTGCAACAAGTGCTGATGGTTACCAGTATGTTTTCGCTGGTTGCTCTACCTGCTGTTGAGTCCAGGGCTGATGCTATTAACACTGAAGTATTGTCATTGGATCGACCTGCCGACTGGATAGCTCAAACTGAAGCAGTACAGGTGACTGGCATACAAGTTGAGGAAACTGAAGCCGGCTTGCAAGTCGTTTTAGAAACTACTGGAGGTGAGCTAGCAGTATCTACACCCGCAACATCAACTAATACGCTAGTTGTCGAAATACCTGGTGCAGTTCTAGCACTACCAGATAGCAATGAGTTTCTACAGTTTGAGCCAGCTGAGGGTATTACCGTGGTGCAAGTGGTAGAACTCTCAGGTAATCGAGTAGAAGTTTCCATTGCTGGAACAAATGTACCGCCGACGGTTGAACCCCTTATCCGTGGTTCAGCGCTAGTGTTGAGCGTTACCTCAGGAAGTGAATCATTAGCGACAGAAACAACAGCAGACAGTCTACGATTGGTTGTTAGTGCAACCCGCACAGAGGAAGAAATCTCCGCCGTTCCTCGGAGTATCACTGTTGTTACCCGTGAACAGATTGAAACCCAGTCAGTGATCACGCAAGATCTCGGTGATATTTTAGGGCAGACTATTCCGGGGCTAGGACCACCGAACTCTATCAATCGGGCCGCCAATGCACAAAGCTTACGCGGCAGACTTCCTTTAATTCTGATTGATGGTATTCCTCAGCAGGGAAACTCATTTGTCAATACTCAGCTAGAGTATATTTCACCTGACGCCATTGAACGGGTAGAAGTTGTTCGGGGTCCAACGGCGATTTATGGTCAGGGAGCCTCCGGTGGCGTCATTAATATTATTACGAGAGAGCCTGCTGAGACAGGATTTGCGTCAACTGCTGAAATTGGCGTTAGTGCAGCCGCTGGAGATGCATTCTTTTCAGAAGATAGCTTTAGCAATTATCAACACTATGGATTTTCAGGGCAGGATGAGCTGCTAAATTATGTTTTCTCTGTATCGCGTAATGATGTTGGTACATTTTTTGATGCGGATGGAGACCGAGTGCCTAGTAATAATGCATCGTCTGAAGAAACCGAAACGTTTAATTTTCTTGGGAAAGTAGGATTCACGCTTGATGAAAAGCAGTCCCTACATTTTTTAGTGAATCATGCTAATAACTCACGAGATATTAATTTTGTTGGTGATCCAGCTACACGCGCTATTCCCGGAATTCAAACGGCTCGAGCATTGAGAGAAAACCAAGTCTATGAAGGCACGGGTGACCCTCGAATTACGAGTACATCACTAAACATTAATTATTCCAATGCGGCTATTTTTGGTGACAGTGAACTTCAGGCCCAGGCCTATTATCGAGATTCAACAGAGGTGGGGGTGGCTAGTGATGCTCGTGGTCGCTTTATTGATGCTATCAACCGCTTTCGTAGCAATGAGAGTACGTTGGGTGGACGGTTACAAATTGATTCTCCCCTGTCGTCTTCCTTGTCGGTACTCTGGGGTGCCGATTATGAACAGCAAGAAGAGGGCGCGTCGTTGGTAGAGCTATTTGACCCGGTCGCCTTTGATAGCAGTAGCTCTGATCAACGAATCCTGCGTAAAACTGGAGAGAATGTGTTTTATCCAGCATTTGATTTAGATAGTCTGGGACTGTTTGCCCAAATTCAATGGGAACTGAGCGATCAGCTACTGTTGAGTGGTGGAGCCCGATACGAGCAATTTGATTTTCAGGTGGATGAATTTACCCCGTTGTTTGATGATTCTTTTGTGGCCTATGTTGGCCCACCAGTGCCAGCCGGTGAGCTAAATTTTGAAGACACGGTATTTAATATTGGAGGTGTTTATGACATTACGTCCGAGGTCAATGTATTTGCCAGCTTTGCCCAGGGGTATTCGGTACCGGGACTCTTTTCCATTCTTAACTTTTTGCCCGTAGGTTTTACGATTGGCGAGGATGTCCGTCGTCTACAGCCGCAAAAGGTAGATAACTACGAGATTGGTGTACGAGGTGATTGGGGGGATGTGCAAGCGTCGCTAGCAGGATTTTATAATTATTCCAATCTGGGTTTATCCTCTCGAGGGCAGCCGGATGGCACGATTCAGTTTGTTCGAGCCCCACAGCGTAACTATGGGCTAGAAGCGATCCTAGACTGGCAACCATCAACAGATTGGCAATTGGGAACGAGTCTAACCTGGTCAGAAGGAGAAGATGATCAAGATGGTGATGGTGACTTTAGTGCTCTGCGGACCTTTGAAGTACAGCCTTTAAAGCTAACAGCCTATATTGAAAACCAAACAACTCCTGACTGGCGCAATCGATTGCAATTACTCTATGTAGGTAATCGCGATCGCGGTTTTCAAGCCGGTAGTGACTTTGCTGAGATCAATGACTATGTGGTGGTTGACCTAATCAGTAGCATCAAGGTAGGACCGGGCAATCTAGACATTGGTATTCAAAATTTGTTGAACAGTGAATATTTTCCTGTCTTTTCTCAAGTTTTGGGCCCTCTCGACGAGACCGCAAATAATTTGGCCAGTGGTCGCACCTTATCAATTGGGTATCGGGTTACCTGGTAGGAAGCGGCATGCAAAAATAGCATACCAGTCAGAAAGGAGACAATAGTATTAAACGTCATCTCTTAGTCAAGCAACTTTTTATCGGGCTGGTATGTATTTTTCTTTGCTGGGCCTGCCAATATTATTGGGCTGATATTAACTCACAACAAACAGAGCAGACAGATGATACGGTTGCCACGCGAGTTGTTCAACAGGCCTTAGGGGAGGTAATTATTCCGGCTGCCCCTGAGAGAATTATTGTCTTGCATGATTCTACGATTCTTGATCCAGTGCTTTCGTTGGGAATTAAGCCGGTTGGGGCAGCAACGTATATGCCGGAAATAGGGATTTTATTTCGAGGTATCCCTGATGAAGTCGTGGAGGGAATTGAGCAGATAGGTACTGCATTTGAACCCTCTATCGAGAAAATTCTTGCTCTAAAACCTGATTTAATTATTGGGCGTAAGTATCAAGAGAATATTTACCCTCTCCTCTCTAAAATAGCCCCTACAGTTCTCATCGACTGGGAAGAGTTTTTATCTTTCCAGGAAAACCTGCTCTACATTGCCGATGTTATTGATCGCTTAGAGAAAGCAGGGCAGGTTTTGGAACAATACCAAGAAAAAGTTGAAAGGCTACAGCAACGTTTAGGGCCAACACTACAGACGGTTGATGTGGCGGTTATTGGATTTACAGGTCAAACTATCAAGTCCTTTTCGTATGATGCCGCTTTTAATCATGTGTTAGATGATGTGGGAATTAAGCGTATTCCTATTCAACAAAGTCAGAAAAAACGATTTCTGGAGTTGAGCCTGGAATCACTCAGTCAATATGATGCAGACGTTATCTTTGTAATTAATGAATCAGACGATACATCCAACTCTTTTTTGAAGACCCCCCTATGGTCTCAACTTAGGGCAGCAAAAAATCAGAGAATTTATGCGGTTGATGATGAAATATGGTTCTCCGCTGGACCTATCGGGATTAATCAAATCTTGGACGATCTGTTTCAATACCTCGTAGGAAATGGCTAGCTGCGATGATGAAACAACGATGGATACGATAATATTATGCCTGCCTTCAAGCTACCTGTTAGACTACGTCCTTGTCGGATTGCTTGCATCTCACTCGTCCTATGCTTATTTACCAACGCCTTTGGCAAATGATTCGCTATGCTCAGCGTCTTTACTGGGTAGATACGCTTTTGTGGTTAGGCATTGTCGGGCTGCCCATCGTTCCGGGGCTACTGATCCAAAAATTCTTTAATGGCCTAACTGGGCAAACCCCAACCCGCGAATCGCCTTGGGTCTGGATCGGTTTGCTCTTAGCTATAGGAACAGCGCGAGTTGTTGTCATCTTTCTTGGACGCATTACCAAAACTCAGCATCGTTTTATGATGAGCGGTCTGGTGCGTCATAATTTGCTGTTGGGGTTGCTGAAGCGGCCTGGAGCTGAGCTGGCAGCGGGGCGCGCCAGCGGCCAAAAGACATCGCCGGGAGAACTGCTTAGCTATTTTCGTGATGATGCTACTCAAATTGAAAATACGGTTGCCTATACCAATGAGATTTTTGCAGAAACCGTATTTTCTCTAGTGTCTGTGGGGCTGTTGCTTAGCGTCAATGCCAGAATGACGCTGCTGGTATTTTTGCCCCTATGCGCGATCGCACTCCTCGTCCATCGAGCGGAACATCGTCTTAAACGCTACCGTCGCACCAGTCGCCAGGCTACCCAGCAAGTCACAGGGCTGATGGGCGAACTGTTTACCGCCGTCCAGGCTGTTAAAGTGGCCGGTGCCGAAGCTGCAATGTTGAATGAGCTAGAGCAGCGGTGCGATCGCAGGCGGCAGCTTAAAGTTCGTGAACAGGTCTTCAACGCATTGCTTCGTGCTAGCTTTGAAACCATTGTCAGCTTCGGCACCGGGCTAATTCTGCTGATAGCAGCCCAAAACCTGGGGGACAGCCTCACCGTGGGTGATTTTGCCCTCTTTGTTTATTATTTGACCTTTGTTACCTACTTTTTCGCCTTTCTAGGCGGGTTCTTCGCGATTGTTCAACAAAGTGAAGTCTCATTTGAGCGCATGGATGAGCTGGTGACTCGTCCGATCACCGAGCCTTCGTCCCTTCATGTCAAACCCATTTTGGGGTCTCAGTCGCCGCTGCCCAAGTCACCGCTGCCGCGAACGGTGCAACCGCTACACACGCTGCAGCTAAAAGATCTCACCTATCACTACCCTAATGGGAAAAGTAACGGCATTACCGATGTCTCCTTTACCCTGGCTCGCGGCAGCCTCACTGTAATCACAGGGCCAGTCGGTGCTGGAAAAACTACCCTGCTGCGCGTTCTGCTAGGGCTACTGCCTCGGCAATCTGGCAAAATCATCTGGAACGATCAGGAGATTCTCGACCCGGCTAATTTTCTGGTACCTCCCCACGCAGCTTATACCCCACAGATTCCGCAGCTTTTTAGCGCATCTCTACGAGACAACCTGCTGCTGGGGATGACAAATGTGTCTCCAGATCAGACCCTAGAGACTCAGCTTAACCGGGCACTCTCCATGGCTGCCTTTGCCCCCGATCTAGCCAAAATGCCCCAAGGTTTGGATACCCCCATTGGCACTCGCGGTGTGCGTCTCTCCGGTGGTCAAAAACAGCGGCTAGCAGCGGCCCGTATGCTTCTGCGCCAGACTGAACTGCTGATCTTTGACGATCTTTCTAGCGCTCTGGATGTGGAAACTGAGCAACAGCTTTGGGACAGTTTGCTTGAACCGCATGCTCACACCTCCTCATTGCCCTATGTGCCTACCTACCTGACGGTTTCTCATCGGCCTGCTATTCTTCAGCGGGCCGATCAGGTAATTGACCTACAAGCAGGTCGGGTCTGTGGCCGCCCCCAGTGACTTGAGGGCCGCGAGATCGCACCCTGTAAAAAGAACGCGATCTCACCTCCTGCTCTAATCCATCCTGACCTTAGGATTCACTCCCGTCTGAGTTCTGCAGCATCATAGATATAAGGATATAAGCTGTTTCAGTTATCTAATAGCTTAGGGACTTGCCAGTAGATAAAGTACCAGCTTTAATCCTTTTCCCCTTGCCCCACTCAATCCAGGGATCTTATTTTTTCGCAGATCCCTTAAGTCTGGCGCACCATCCGTTCCAAGTCAGCATGCCACTTTAAAAGATGACTTTTGTCATGGGAATTTCAGAACGGGGCTTTTAGAGTTGAACTAGGCACTACTTATAACGAATAACAATGGCTTGGTTTTTGAGCTACATACTCCTCCCGATCAGCCTTAGTTTGCTAGTGGGCTATGGGCTGTTGGTCAAGGCGATGGGGCAATCAGCAGCCCGTCGGCAAATGCGCCATGCGCTGCCCTGGATTGTATTGGGGTTTGCGATCGCATTTACCTCTGCGTTTATTGC
>JBCDFI010000241.1:0-7721 GCA_039178155.1 Cyanobacteria bacterium P01_H01_bin.105 | reverse complement strand
CCAAAATAGTATCGACTGTAATGTCTGTCAAAATGCTAACTATTGACAAGCAACTTATTAGCGCCCGTGAGGGAGAAACCGTCTTAGATGCGGCTAGGAATGCAAATATTACAATTCCTAATTACAAAATTGATGAAACCGGTTTGTTAACCCGCGTTAATCTCATTATTGCCACTGGTCAGAACAATTTGGCTATGAACCGGGCCGTTGCCCAGATTGCCCGCCATTACATCCACGGTCCAGAGATTTCAGAATCAGTGCTCAATCGTATGGAAGCAGGTATTCGAGCCTTTGATCCCTGTCTTAGCTGTTCTATCCATGCCGTTGGAAAAATGCCCCTCCATCTACAGTTAGTTGGCGCTGATGGCCAGCTGCTTGATGAATGTTATCGGTAAAACCTCATAAAATCCTCATACCTATTTAATACATTTGAAGCGGCGCAGAGTTTATTAAGAGGCTGATCCTATGCTGTCATCAACTCAAACATTATCTAAAACATCGTCCCAGGCACCGCCCCAGAAATCGAAAGTATTTAAATATAATTTCCTAATCATTGGCTACGGTAATGAGCTATGTGGCGATGATGCTGTTGGTCCGTGGGTAGCCATGGTTGTTGACAATTGGAAATTACCCGCAGTCAAGTCCTTGGCTGTTTCCCAACTAGCACCAGAGCTGACAGCTGATTTAGCTAACACTAACTATGTCATATTTGTTGATGCCTGCGGTCGTCAGAATATTAACACTGTACAGATCGACCCGCTTGTTATTTACGATGAACAACCCTCTTCCATGGCATTTTCTGCCCACAGCTATGACCCTCTAGCTCTACTTAATCTCACCCAGCGACTCTACAACCGTCATCCCCAGGCGTGGTTGTTGCAAATTCCAATCGAGTCCTGTGATTTGGGCAGCGATCTCTCATCTAAGGCCCATCAAGGGTGTGACCGTGCCCTCAGGTCGATTGGGCAGTTTTTAGTGACCTATCGGCAACCTGACCTATTCATGAAATCAGCCTAATGCAGGCTACGTTAACTGTGGCCTTAGATTATGCCCAGACTCACGGGGCTAAACATATTCACCGTCTTCAACTCCAGGTAGGAGAGTTTCCAGTGTAGACCCTGATGCCTTTGTATTTGCCTTTGATGTGGTCACTCAGGGAACTTTGGCTGAGAAGGCTGAATTAGACTGATTCCTGTTCCGGTGATGTGCTATTGCTCGTCATGCCAAAAATGTTTCAGCCCTTGGAATGGGTATAAGTTTGGCCAAGAACAACCCACCTATAATTATCTGGCAAGTCACTATGGTTTCCTGGGGCATTTGTTGACTCCTGGATTGGGCAGCCAAAATCATCGCTCATTCCACTTTGTGATGGCAGCCTTACCAACCATTGGCATCTGGTTTGCTGCTTGTTGTCCATGTGGGCTTTGCTATCAGCAAGCTTGCTCTAAAAGAAACAGAACAAACTCTAAAC
Source organism: Cyanobacteria bacterium P01_H01_bin.105 (assembly GCA_039178155.1). Classification (GTDB taxonomy): domain Bacteria; phylum Cyanobacteriota; class Cyanobacteriia; order Phormidesmidales; family Phormidesmidaceae; genus Leptothoe. The sequence goes on along the minus strand of JBCDFI010000241.1, from coordinate 6,250 downwards.
TATCTAAAACAAATGAATTCTTAGCTACTGAAAGGCTTACTGAGATTTGCCCTCACAACTTCACCAAGGTTTTTACCTAAGGTATTACTACAGGAGTTAGAGACATGTCTATGAGCTGGTATAGCCCAGTTAATAAGCCAATCAACTTGGGTCGGCTGCTAGTGTTGGGCATTGTCTTACTTTCTCCGTGTTCTGTTGAATCACAATCCTCCACGATGGAGACTCTGTTGGCTCCTCTTGACGATGGCAGTTATCAACTTTGTACCGAGCCTGATCCTCAAGATTGGCATGATGGTTCAGGTACATGTCTGAATATCCTCAAACAAGGAACAATGCTTGAGGGCTACTATGGCTCTCCTCATAGTGGCTCTTTTGTTTGTTTGCGTGGTCAGGTGTCTGAAAACTGGTTTCATGGTCAAGGGTTAGTGACTAGCTGGGCAGGGACCGTTTGGCAAGACGTTCCGCAAGAAACGTTTATTTGGGATTATCCAGAGAATCGTTTATCCCTATGTCAGGGGGAGCTAGTTCGTAGTGAGGGAGTAGGCGCAGACCAGATTAGTTGGATTATGTTTCGAACTGCCAGACTAAATATGCAATCAATGTATCTGTATGACAGCCCTAGGATGACGTCGCCTATGCAGCTTTGTGACTGGTCGTTGGAGTAATGGAGATACCTATAATGATGATGCGAGTAGCCGATATTATGACCACCGAAGTTGTTACCATCCGTAACTCAGCAACTGCAGCAGAGGCCACTAAACTAATGAGCCAGCGTGGTGTGCAGGCATTGATTGTAGAACGTAGTCATGCTCTTGATGCTTATGGTGTAATTACGATTGAAGATATTGTGGGTAAAGTCATTGCCTTTGGACGGGATGCCAGATGGATACGGGTTTATGAACTAATGACTAAGCCCTGCATCGTCTTAAATCCTGATTTAGGTGTGGAATATGCAGCACGTTTGTTGACTCAGACTCACCTACATAGTGCCCCAGTAATTCAATCGGAGTTGCTAGGGATTGTATCTGTTACCGATATTTTGGAACGTAGTAATGCAATTGAACAACCTCAAGAAGCTCTAATAGCTGATCAAATTCGTGCTTTCTCAGAGAAAGCACGTCATATTTGCAGAGAGAATGGACCAGGATCAAAGGTCTGCTTAACTGCTTGGTTGGCGGTCGATGCATTACAAGCAGAAGCTGCACGTCAACGTACTGAATCTCTTGAACAGACGGCATCTGAGCAGTATTACGATGAGGAGTATCCAGAGGTGTTTAAGGATCGAGAGTATGAGGCCTGGTGTAGTGGTTAGAGCCATCTGCACGGCCTAAGCAATTGGTAGAGGCAATCGGTCATAGTATAAAGTCAGGTCATGGAGATTAAGACTGCTCTATTTCTGATTCATTATATTCTGATTGGAGAGAAAACTAATGGGAGCCCTTGAGTTCTTGCTTTTGCTGGTGATTGCTGCTATCTGTGGCAGAGTTGGGCAATTATTAGCTGGATACACTGCAGGGGGGTGGCTTGCTGCCATTTTTATTGGTTTTATCGGTGCATACTTAGGTATATTTATTGCCCGTGAGCTTAGCTTACCAACGTTTTTTCCATTGTTAATTGGCGGGCAAGCATTTCCGGTTGTCTGGTCGGTTATGGGAGCGATGGTTTTGGCAGTGATGATCGCATGGATACGTCAAAGACGATAATAACCATGACAACACTATTGATGGCACCTGTTTTTATGGTTTAGAGGAGACTATTGCCCCATTAGGTAGAATTTTCCTTCTAAGCTTGCTTCTTGTCGGTGGTCTGCTTGCCAGTTGGCTCCTAAGAAATTCGCCTGACTAAGATCGGCTCTACTGAGATTAGCTCCGCTAAAATTTGTTCTAATCAGGCTGGCTTCTGTGAGGACAATAAAAATTTGCCCAATGCTGAGTCTAGCGCCCTAACAGAGGAATCTCCTGCAGTTGGATCTCAGGCAAAATGGCTCCTTGTAAATTTGCCTCACGTAAGTTGGTGCGTGTAAGTTTGGCCTGACTGAGATCAGCGTTTTGCAAATCAGCCCCATAGAGATTGGCCCCCCGCAGATCTGCCTGAGGAAGGCACCACTCAGATTGGCATGTTCCAGGATAGAAGGAACTGCTATTAGCCATCGCTATGACCTTCGTCCTTGGCCCGATTGAAGAATTTGGCTGGCGGGGGTTGGCTTTGCCGCTACTACAGCGGCGGTTTGCCCCCATTTGGTCTGCTCTGTTGTTGGGAGGTATCTGGGATATCTGGCACCTGCCAGCCTTTCTGTTGAGCGGGACGCCGCAAAGTGCCTGGTCATTTACTCCCTTTTGGGTCGGGACTGTGGCTCTGAGTCTGATAATGTAATCTTTTCAGAGCGTAACAACGTTATTGTTGGCATGGCTTCAGGGTACACGGCTGAGCAGCATCGCCGATCATCATTCCAACCTCTGCAACAGTCTGTCGGCAGGCTTCATCTACGAATGTGGATTGTGTTAATCCTGTTTGCTCCCCTCATACGGGTTATCGATTCAGTGGCCGATGGTGATTTCTACTTGCAGGCCATCGCTGTTGATGAGGACCTGCGAGGTGCGGGTGTTGGGGCCACTCTGATGGACCATTTTGAGGAACAGGCTCTTATGAGCGGATCGAAACGCTTGTGCCTTGATGTATCGCTCAAAATGAAGGGGCTCGCCGACTCTACGAACGTCGTGGGATGACCATCGAATCACAGTGGCCTAAGCATCTGCCCATACCAGGTCTAAAACTCTATCGCATGGGGAAAACACTCTGAACCACTACCTAAAGCTGTATTTTTCCTTGTGGAGTGTCGATGAGCTAATTCCTTTCCTAGGACAACATGGCCTCTTACTTTAAGGAATCCTGCATAGATTAAAAAAAGGTGGTTTTAATTTGAACTTTTGTAAAGATTAGATCTGAATATAGGTGATCTAAAGTTGCTCAGCTTAAAGGCAGTGTGAAACAAAAGCAGCTGCCTTTACCCAAGGTGCTCTCGACCCAGATATTACCACCGTGTTGCTCAATGATTTTTCGGCAGATGGCGAAGCCTAGTCCAGTTCCCCCGTTTGATCGAGTGTCGGAGGAGTCCAGCTGCATAAAGCGGTCAAAGATTGTTTTTCACTTTTTAGGCGGAATTCCAGGTCCTTGGTCGCAAACTTGAAAACGTACCATGAATTCTGTCTGATCGGGTTGCCTTAACAAGGATGTGTCAACGGTTAGCCAGATAGTGCTGCGCTCAGAATCACTGGCTACGAGCCCCTCGGTTATCAGCTTTAACCCGCCGTCAATCGAGCGGGACGCTGTTGGTCGATGCTGAGGATATAGCTGCTTTTGGTTTGATGCATCTGTGCGATCTCATCCTCAAGCAGTGCATCAGCCGTTACCGTGAGTGGTGTGGAGATAATGGCTCGATTAATTAGAGTTAGCGAATCTGGAGATGGTGAATCAGCAAGCATCATGTAGCCTTACATCTTGTCAGAGCAGAAGGACCTGACTCTATCCATTCTTAGCAGCCAATTGTGATGATCCTGTGGGGATATAGCCTAATTAGCTCCTTCATAATATCCTCATTTTGTTGTCCCATATTTGAAAGATGAGGGCAGCTATATATAAGTAGAAAATGGGAATTGAACAACTGCGACAAGAGTATGGCCAATGGGAGCTACATCGAGAACAGTTACCAGATGATCCAATGACCTTGTTTGAGCAGTGGTTTCAGGATGCCTGCAATCAAGCAGATCTACCGGAGCCTAATGCTATGGTATTAGGCTCGGTGTCTCCAGACGGAAGACCAACCCAACGAACCGTATTGCTCAAGTATTTTGACCAGAATGGATTTGTGTTCTTTACTAATTACAGTAGTCGCAAGGCTAAACATATTAAACAAAATCCAGTAGCGTCGTTGTTATTCTTATGGTTGCCACTTGAGCATCAAGTAGAGATTCAAGGTCGAGTTGTGCAAGTGTCAACAGCAGAGTCCTTAGCTTACTTTTCATTACGTCCTAGAGGGGCTCAACTAGGTGCCTGGTGTTCGCAACAGAGCCAGGTAATCACATCGCGGAAGTTGTTGGAACTGAAATTTGATGAAATACGACGAAAATTTGCCAATCACGAAATTCCGTTGCCAAGTTCTTGGGGGGGATACCGAGTTATTCCCAATCGAATAGAGTTTTGGCAGGGACGTCCTAATCGATTGCATGATCGTTTTTTGTATAACCGAAAAAGTTATGATTTTCAGACAGATAATTGGCAGATTCAACGGTTAGCGCCATGAACAACTCTTGTGTTATTTTTCAAAAAGACATTGGTCACGTTTGGCTGTATTTACTTCTCTAAAATGTTTCTACTGCTCCATCCAATTTCATCTTCATAATTTTCTCATAAGTCACCTGTAGCATCTAGGTATAGCCAGCTTAGGAAGCTATGTTTCTGTTGAATTAGCCTTCCTGCACCTCTAGTTTGCCACCTCCCATGGAGATAATATTATGGGTCAAAAATCTACTGAAAAGACTTCAAAAGTTAAGGCAACCTCATCTATCTGGGGCTACGCTACTGGCATGTTAGCCATTTGTATCCCCCTAGTTGTCGTTACCGAAAGTGGAATTCTCTTGCCTTTTCTGATAGCCCTTAGTGCAGGAGGAGGCACCGCCGCCATATGGTTTTCGCCTGATAAATCTAAGCAAGAAGAGACTGAATTGACTCAGACTGTGAAGATACTAGAGGAACGGGTGATAAATCTAGAAACGATTTATGTCAGCCTTCCGGACATTGATAAGCCTTTGGCACTAACAGAAACAGATAATCATTGAGGGATTCCTTGCTGTTGCAGATCGGTTATCCTTTTCTTCTCTCAATATTTTTGTAGTCTATCAAATCTCGCTTACCCATCGAGCGATAACAGAGAGTGAAATAACTTCATTGGAGAAACTGCCAATGGCTAGCTCCAGACTGTTGAGAAAGATGGTTGTCCCTCACTTGCTATAACCGCCCCATGGCAACCGATTGAGTGAGGTCGTGGGGTGTAGACTGAAGAGTATCGAAAACAGTTTCGGACGACCTGGCATGCCAGGGTGTGGAACGGCGAGGTTGCATTGCGATCTTTATGGCAATCTACTACGGCCATAATCGGAATACTCCCTCAGCCTGTGGGTTTTATCTGTCCTAGTGATGCATGGTAACATGGCCGCTAAGGTTTTACTTGCTCACCTAATTCACTGGATGGTTCCAGCTGAGTAGCTGGAGTGAGTTGTTCAACTAAGTTGTTAAGTTGCTGAATCTGTTGTGCTTGCTGATAGTAGAGGAATCCATTCAAGCCCAGGAATATGAAAAGTGTCAAGCCAGTAAGCCACTTCCAGGGATGACGTTTATGGCCTCCAATATCCTGCTGAAATTCTTGGAACCATGCTTCGACTTTTTTGTCCAGTTCAGAATAAATCTTTTGATCTAATGCATCATGTAGTTTCTGATCTGCTTTTCCCCTATACTCTACAAGATGTTCATGAGGCCCAGGCTTTGGATCGTCAGTTCTGAGTTTTTTATTACCTTTACCAGTAGTTGGAGTCGGTTTAGGATTAGCATCCATGACACACCTTTCTTTTTGAAGCAACAAGTATCTAACTGCAACACCTCAAAGCTAAACTCAGAACATGAGAAAGTTGTGAAGGGTTTAGATGGCTTATGAAATTGATAGCTTTATGAAATTAATAGCTTTGTGAAATTCGATTAGTATTTGGCCCTGTGAGTCTATCAGGTGCATCAGCTGATCATGATGGACATACTGTCGTCTCTGAATTACGCCTAATTCTTGCCAAAGTTGATAAAAGGGCTGTCCTGGGCCAGAGCCAAATAGATAGTGAATGCAGCCATCGAAAGTATATCCTCGGCGTTGCCACGCGGTACAGAGACCGCCGGGTTGATTATGTAGCTCAAAAATCTTGGTGTGATAACCATTCGTCTGAGTATAGCAACCAGCCGCCAACCCAGCAATGCCAGCACCAATGATGATTATATCGGTGGCTGCTTCTGTCATTGAAGCCGTCTTATTCTGAAAGTAATCATAGATTCCCCATATTTTTTTTGTATCTTAGATGTACTAGCAAGGTACCTTAGACCTAAAATTTGTTCTTTTGATTAAGATACTCAAAAAAGATGACACTACTCTATCGGAAAAGATAACGAATCTAACTTTAAGACGAAAGTCCTGGTAGGCCCTCACAGACACCTG
>JBCDFI010000240.1:0-7746 GCA_039178155.1 Cyanobacteria bacterium P01_H01_bin.105 | reverse complement strand
TGGCCATGAACGCTCTTTTTTTATACCCAGTTAGCTTCTGGGCCGCGTCCTTAATCGTTTCGATGACCGTTGCGTCTAGCATAAGACCCTTATGGGAGGAGCTTTCCATTATGCCGGTACTCTATTTGATTGCCAATCCCTAGGACTGATCGGGATTACTCACCTTTGTTCTTTATGATTTTTTTTTAAAAGCAAACAATTAAAAAGTTGTATCGAAATACTGATGCATGAAAACAGGAACTTGATTGACTAATTCAGGATTGTTGCTCATTGGCATAAAAGCAAGTACCAGTTCCTTATTAACGACATATCCATCTTCAACTTCTCTAATTAATCCCATAGAAGATAACTCATTCAAGTCTCTTGTAACGGTCCTATTCTGCTTGCCTGCATACATTTCAGTGAGCTTTGGACTGATCTCTCGAACTTTTTTAGCAGAGATTGGTTTTAGTTGCGCAGATAAACTTAATACCAGTGTCCTTCTCCTAACAGCTGTTTCACTTTTCGCATGCTCAAATGCATCATAGATGAAATCTTTCCAAATAATAGATGTTTGCTGGGCTCTTATAAAAGTGAGTTGTTCATTTAACTGCCCAACCAACCCTTCAACAGCATAAGTTAAAAAGTTTACGCATTCGCCCGTCTTACTAGCAAAGTCTAGCTGTTTGTAATATTCGACTCGGGTTGAATTATAGAAGTTACTCAGCAGATGTGCAGCTGGCGCAGGTATTCCTGCACCAAGAAGAATTCTAAATTCTAGCAGCCGTGCAGTTCGACCGTTACCATCAGCAAATGGATGAATTAATACAAAATAAAGGTGAGCTAAAACGGCTCGAATGATTGTGTATTCTATTCCGTAATCTGATTGTTCTTCAGAATGTTCTCTTAAACGCTTAAGCCAAGCACAAAATGCATCTAGAAGCCGCAAACAGAACTCAGAATTAGGTGGTTTATAACGTCCAACAGTTACCGAGAATTTTCGAATCTCACCAGGAATCACATGTTCTTCACAAGGTAAGTCAGATAAAACCCAGCTGTTGTATACTCTGAGAGTATCAATGCTAATTGAATCGTTAAGCCCTTTCTTTGCAATTTTGTTGCAAGCTCGTACGATATTGTTGATTTCGACCATTAAATACTCTTTCGATTGAGGTAGCTTTAACTCATTGTTTAGAAAAGCTAAAGCTTCTGCCTCTGTAAGAGTATTTCCTTCTATTGCCGTGGTTGCTAGTACCCCCTTAGCTAAGTATATTCTGCTTAGCTGTTGAGCTACTTTTGGGTGCAACGGAACACAAGCAATTTGCTCGCACTGGGCTCTTGCCTGCCCTAACCGCATCCACAGTGTATGTGGCACTTTTTGCAGGTTAGGTTCAAATCTAGCCCATGGATGCTGCTCTAATATTTCTGGTGTCATAGGTCATCTGGCTTGGCAAGTAGTTTGTCCGATACTTTGGCAAGTAAATTGGCAAGCTTCCTGGTAAGCTATAAGCGCCACCTAAAGGGACTTATAGAGATTCTGATCCGTAAAAAAGGCAGGAACTTTGACAAGGAACTTGGCAACCATTATGGCATAGCTGTTGGCAGTCTTAATACGCTATATGTAGCGTGTATCAGGAGCTTAGATCTATATCTACTAAAAAATAAAACATGAGTGTTTGACATGTGCTCAAACAGAAAATCTTTAGTTGAGTGACTTTTCTCAAATTTCGTCACCCAAATAACTTTGCATAAAAGCATTGGCTGATTCAGGGTTCAGGCTCTTTAATGCCCTAACAATTTCAACCACCGTTTCCGCCGTCGGGTCGCGCTTTTCATTTACCCAGCGGTAAACGTTATTGCGCTCCACATTCATCGCAACTGACAGACTATATTGACTGATTTTATACGTCTCAAGTACCTGTTTGAGCGCCTTTCCCGCTTTTCCCATTAGCAGTTCATTCACTAAATCTCTCTGAGAAGCTCAAATATCCTTCAAATAAAGGGCCTTAAACTCGTCAGCTGCCTCTGGTTGAATTTGCTTCAATGCTTTAATCAAACCAATTACTGTTTCAGAGCTAGGGTCGCGCACTTCATTGGCCCAGCGATACACATTAGAGGCACCAATACCCATCACAGCCGCCAGCTTACCCTGACTAATACCGTGTGTTTCCATCACTGTTTTTAGTGCTTTTCCTGCTCTGCCCATGCTTTTTATCGTTACAAAGGCATAGCGTTTCGTATACAGTCCAATTGGACTGTGATATTCTAATTAAGTCCAATTGGACTGTGCCTGTTCTGCGGAATAAGTGCGATTCTTTTATCTCAAATCATTGTTTATGAAAACTCAAGCCTTTGTGACACTTCCTGCCATTGAAGTCACTCCCGAACCCGCCCTTCAGCTTTATTCAGTCCCAAAACCCGATCGCGAACCTGTCAAAATCCTCATCATCGGTTCCCAGGCTGCTGTCAACACCATTATCTACAGTCTCCACCATCACCATTTCGCTGAAATCTTTGAATGGACTCCTTTTCTGCCGACCGATCGTCCCATTCAAATCCAGGCCGGAGAGTCAATGCGATCGCTAATCAAATACCTGCCCCGTTAAGACCCCAAAAAGCTCATTCGCCCATCTACGATTCGTCTTCGTAAAATCGATAAAACAAGTACTCATCCTTAAACGGATGTTCGTCAGTAACATGATGAAAAATCCCCTGTTCCACCATTGCCTGACCAATTCTGATGGCGGCTTCTCGGGTGGCATTCTGGGTTTTGGCGAGCCAGGTGACGGCTTCGCTGCCGACAAAACAGTCAGGGTAAACGGTCAGTCGAAAGCGACGGTTTTGTATCTTTAAGCCATCTTGCGATCGCATCTGTTTTATCAACCGCTCTAGCAGCGCATCCTGCAAATGCTGGTGGTTTTGCAACAGATTTGAATACTCTCTCACATCGGCTAATAGATCGTTTGTTGTGACTTTATGGGGTTGTTCTAAAGCGGGCGGTATTTCTTTTTCAAAAATCTGTTGTTCCCAGGTCGCTGCGTTTAGCTGAGATGAGCGAATATTTAAATCTCGCTGGGGAAAGGGGATTTCGATATTGCTACGGCGAAAATTTGCTTCCAGCATGTAGTACAGGTCGCTTTTAATATCAAACTGCAGACGCGGGTCGCGAATCCAGACTAAGACATCAAAATTGAGGGAGCTATCGCCAAAGCCTAAAAACCGTAGCGTGGGTTGAGGATATTGCAACACATTGGGATGAGATCTGGCTACGGCCATTACGGCCTGATGCACTTGCCGAATGTCAGATTTGTACGCCACTCCTAGCGGTAAATGTAGCCGCGATACTGGGTGTCCATGGCTCCAGTTAACAACCTTATTTTCTAGCAGCTGCGCGTTGGGGACGATGATCGACACTCGATCCAGGGTACGAATCTCGGTACTGCGCACGCCGATATTTTCCACTGTGCCGGCCAGGTCCCCCAGGTTAATGAAGTCGCCCACCTGAATGGAGCGCTCAAATAGCATCATCCAGCCGCTGACGATATTGTTAGCAATATTTTGGAGACCAAATCCTAAACCGACGCCGAGCACACTGGCGAGAATAGCCAGCGCGCTGAGATCAATGCCTAAAACCTGCAGGATTAAAAAGAGACCGATGCCGGTGAGGACGACCTGCATCAGCAGTGAGATCGCATCTTGTACTCCCCGGTCGGGAATCGCGGCGGTCAAAAACCGCGACTTTACAGCCGATGTGACAATCCGTACTCCGATCCACAGGGCCAGCGTCAGCAGTACCACGTTAAACACACTGACCAGGGAATAGCCCTGACCGTCAATGTCAAATAGCGGATCGGTAAACGTCCGTTCTAAAAATTGAAATATTCGGTAGCGAACAGAGCGCGCCGCCGGAAATAGCTCACAGATATAAACACTGGCAGCTAGCCATACCAGCACCTGGGCACCGAGCAGCGATGGCAAAATCCATATAGGTAGGTCGCCAATGCGAGTCTGCCGTCGCCAGAGCCAGCGGCGAATGTTGTAGAGAATGGCCCAGGCGAGCAGTGCGATCGCAATTACGCCTAAACTGACCCAGGCCATGCGCCGTTGATAGGCAGGCTGTCGTTCTTTTTGAGCACGGTCCAGCGCCTCCTGCAAAATACCGACCCACAGATCGGCTCGCTCTTGCGGAGGCACCCCAGTCATCAGGTCGCTATTAGTCACGGTCAGCAAATGGCGGCCGTTAGCCCGTAAGGTAACTAGCCCCTCTCGCTGTCGGGCCCTCACTCGAATCGGTGCTTGTTGGGCATTTTCCAGCACCTGCCATAGAGCCTGATTAGCAAAATTGGCCCGTTCTTTGGCGCTGATGCCTTCAATGCTGTCGAGTTGAAAGAGTGCTCGACCGTCAATGACGACGTTGGCTTTTTGTGATGGCTCAGCTTGGGCTACTGCAGGCATTGTCTGGGTGAATCCCAGCAACAGGGCAATAACCAGTGCGACACACGCAACCCTGACCCAGGCGAGTTTTATCCAGCCTACATGCAATTGATTGATGGGCCATGGCTGGATAGCCTGTGTCCGCCGTTGCCGATTACCCATTGGGCTTTTTCAATGCTTGTTGTTGACTCCTTCATCCAATATCAAGAAACCTAAACTATGAGACCGTGTCGTAAAAAATAACCTTTTTCTCAGGATCAAAAGGTGTTTGATAACGTCCAAAACAAAAGTCCTCAGTTTGCTTGAGTTGTACCAATTTGAGTGAGCCATTGCTCAAGGAAAAATCAACGTCCTGCAAAAAAGGTCAGGTGTATGTTGGACAACAGGCTAGCAGCCATGTGTCACAATGTAGGCGGTTTTGCCAACTCAGGCGAGCAGGCAACTAATAAATTATGGAATCCTTGGAATCTCTTTATTCTTACGCATGGCTCATCCCAGTGCTGCCACTCCTCGGTGCAGCCATTGTTGGGGTGGGTTTGATCAGCTATAGCGACGCTACAAGCAAGCTGCGTACACCTAGTTCAATATTTATCGTTAGCCTGATTGGGGCGGCGATGGTGATGTCATTCGGCATCTTCTGGAGTCAGTGGACTGGCCATGAGACCTACTCATTTATGTTTGAGTGGGCTTCGGCGGGCAGCTTCAAAATTCAGATGGGATACACCATCGATCACCTCGCCTCGCTAATGTTGGTGATCGTCACGACAGTAGCCTTTTTGGTGATGATCTACACCGATGGCTATATGTCCCACGACCAAGGCTATGTGAGGTTTTATGCCTATCTAAGCCTGTTTAGTTTCTCAATGTTGGGGCTGGTGATTAGCCCTAATTTGCTACAGGTCTATGTGTTTTGGGAGCTGGTGGGCATGTGCTCCTACCTGCTGATCGGGTTTTGGTATGACCGCAAACCGGCAGCCGATGCTTGTCAAAAGGCATTTGTGACTAACCGTGTAGGTGACTTTGGTCTATTGCTGGGTATGCTCGGTCTGTTTTGGGCCACCGGCAGCTTTGACTTTGGCATCATGGGCGAACGCCTCACCCACTTGGTAGAGGTGGGTAATATGTCGGGGGGACTGGCGGCCCTATTTGCCATTCTGGTATTTTTAGGCCCCATGGCGAAGTCGGCTCAGTTTCCGCTCCATGTGTGGCTACCTGATGCCATGGAGGGTCCAACGCCTATTTCTGCCCTGATTCACGCGGCAACGATGGTAGCAGCAGGTGTTTTTCTGATTGGCCGGATGTACCCGGTGTTTGAGGAAATTCCGGTGGTAATGACCACCATTGCCTATGTTGGTGCTTTTACTGCCATGATGGGGGCTACCATCGCCCTGACTCAAAACGATATTAAGAAAGGTCTGGCCTATTCAACCATGTCCCAGCTGGGCTACATGGTGATGGCAATGGGTGTGGGTGCCTACAGCGCAGGTCTCTTTCACTTGATGACCCATGCCTACTTTAAGGCCATGCTATTCCTAGGCTCTGGTTCTGTAATCCATGGCATGGAAGGTGTGGTGGGCCATAACCCAACCTACGCTCAGGACATGCGCCTGATGGGTGGTTTGCGAAAGTATATGCCAGCGACGGCGGTTACGTTTTTAATCGGTACTTTGGCTATTTCGGGTCTGCCTCCCTTTGCAGGCTTCTGGTCTAAAGATGAAATTCTTGGCTCTACTTTCCAGGTTAGCCCTGTACTCTGGGCAGTTGGCTGGGTAACAGCAGGGCTGACGGCTTTCTATATGTTCCGTATGTACTTCTCTACATTTGAAGGAGAGTTTCGCGGCACAAATGGTGAGATTAAAGAGCAGCTGAGAGTTGAGCAACTGCAGCGTATGGGGGCTTCTCTCGGGCCTGGGGCTATGAGCACTCAGGAAATGCCAGCAGCAGAATCGGAGGAGCACGGCGATCATCACCATGCCTCTGAGCCCCACGAGTCACCGATTACGATGACGCTGCCGCTGATGCTTTTGGCGGTGCCTTCTATTGTGATTGGTCTAGTCGGTACGCCCTTTGGTAACTATTTTGAAGCCTTTATCTCCGCCCCTGGGGAAGTGGTAACGGTGGCGGAACTAGCCGAAGAGGTTGATCTGCATGAGTTTGCTGTTATGGCAGGTAGCTCTGTGGCGATCTCAGTGGTTGGGATCACTGTGGCGGTGCTGATGTATGTGACGAAGACGATAGATGCAAGTGCGATCGCAAACAAAATCAAACCGCTCTATAACTTCTCTCTGAACAAGTGGTATGTAGACGATATCTACGAGGTTGTCTTTGTCCAAGGCAGCCGAAAAATTGCCAAGGCCGCTCTCACCACAGATGTCAAGCTAGTAGACGGTATTGTCAATTTCACTGGCTTCTTGACCCTGATTACGGGTGAAGGTTTGAAATACCTGGAAACCGGTCGCGCTCAGTTCTACGCACTGATTGTGTTTGGGGCTGTCTTAGGGTTAGTGCTGTTATCAGGTTTGACCTAGGCTGAATGCGGAAAAATATAGCGAATCTTAGGGGTGCATGGTTTTGTACCCCTATGCAATCTTGGTGGTTGTGGTGCTGTGCTGTTTGCATGGCGCTTTTTGTTATCTTGCCTAATGTGGCGCAGGCTGAGGGTAAAGCCCCTGTTGCCAACGGGCATGGTGGGGCTGTGGCCTCGGTTGATCAAGCGGCCACTGGTATCGGTATTGAGGTTCTACGCCAGGGTGGCAATGCGGTAGATGCAGCAGTTGCGACCGCTGCGGCTCTGGGGGTAACGGAGCCGTTCTCCGCTGGTATCGGCGGCGGTGGGTTTATGGTGATTTATCTCCACGACCAAGACCGGATTATCACCCTAGATGGTCGTGAAGAAGCTCCAGCCGCTGTAACCACCGATTTGTTTCGCGATCCAGAAAGTGCAGCCGGGGAGACTCTGCCATTTTTTCCCAATCGTATTAGCAGTGGTTTGGCTGTCGGTGTACCGGGAACGCCTCTAAATTGGGAAACGGCCCTAGCTCGCTACGGCACTTTGTCTTTGGCAGAGGCTCTGACTCCGGCGATTGAGCTAGCCGAGTCCGGATTTAACGTAGATGAAACCTTTGTGCAGCAGGTGTCGCGCAACCGGGAACGGTTTGGTGCATTTATCTCTACGCAACAACTGTATCTGCCCAATGGCGAACCGCCAGCAGTGGGCTCACGATTTAAGAATCCAGATATCGCCAAGGCCTATCGTTTGTTGGCAAACCAGGGGGTAAATAGTTTTTACCGGGGTGACATTGCCCAGGCGATTGTGGATACGGTGCAATCGCC
>JBCDFI010000239.1:0-7766 GCA_039178155.1 Cyanobacteria bacterium P01_H01_bin.105 | reverse complement strand
CCTCCAACACATTCTGAATCGGCTGCTCCACATAGGTTTTACGATAGGCTTCAATTTGTGCCACCTCCAGCACTTCCGCATCTAGTTCTCCCCGTTGCTGCAGCTCCTTTAGCTTCTCCTTCGGAATCTCGTACACCTTCGGGTTAAACTCCTGACACGTCCGCACATCCTGCGGAATAAACATGCGCCACAGCTTCAGGTCGTTATAGGCATAGCCCGTCGTATCCAACGACTCCAGCTTCAGATTGCCGTACTGCTCCCGCAAAGTTTCCTGATACTTCCGCAAATCAAAGTCAGCAGGAATCCCCACCAGGGTTTCAATGCCCTCGCGTATGGCTTCCTGGTTATGCAGCTTTAGCAAATCCCGCAGCTCATCCGAACTTCGCAAAATGCCTTTCACTTCTCGCACATACTGCTTGCCAATCTGCAACCAGTCAAACTCCTCCGGCAAGGAACGCAAATCCAAAGACTCCCACCGCAGCGCCAACACGTCCGCATCAATACGACGACAGTCCGGTTCAAAGGCCAGACCCAGTGTCGCCTTCACGTCCTTATCCTGCATAAACTGCCGCAGCGGTATTTCATAAAAGTCGCGAATCTCCGCCCCGCTACATCCCTGAAACTGCAGCTCCTCTTCCACCAATTCTACAAACGTCTTCAGCGCCTTACCCAGGGCTTTTTGCACCGGCTCCTGGCTGACAAACCCCACGGTCTCGGAAATCCAGCCCTTAAAGTAATCCTTGGCGTAATCTTCCAGACTCCCTTGAAATAGCGGCAGCAGCACCTCTTTCGCCACATAGGTACCCGCTTCTTTCGACGCAAACAGGGCTAGAACGTCTAAAACCATAATTTTCAGGACCAGACATAGTTTTTACAACTATATCGCTGGTCAAAAAAACAGGAATTTAATTCAATACGTCTAGCCCGCTCCCATCAAACTTTCTGGGCCAGTATCAAGCCAAACCATTTGCGCTCGTCGGTAAAGGTTTTGAGCACCTTTAACCCATGGTGTGCTAGTTGGTCTGTCATCTGAGCCGGGTCAAACTTGCGAGAAATTTCACTTAATAAGCGCTCGCCTTGCTCAAACTGGATGGTTAAGTCTAGGGCCTTGAGGGTGACCCTCTGTGTCTGTTGGCTCTCCAGATACATCTCTATCTGATGATCGACCGAGTTGTAGCATGCCCGATGGCAAAACTGAGCGAGATCAAAATTACCGCCATAGCGATGGTTAAGGTGCTGCAACATATTGAGATTAAACATAGCCGTTACCCCTTGGGCATCGTCATAGGCAGCCTCAACGGTGGCGATATCTTTTTGTAAATCTAATCCCAACAGAAAGAATTGCCCAGGCTCAAGGGCATCACTCACCTGTCGCAAAAATTGCTCACACTTCTTAGGGGATAAATTACCTAGGGTACTGCCAATAAACATCACCATACGGGTCGGCAAACTAGCCGCCGGTAAAGACCGTAGTGCAGGCTCATAAGTGCCGATCAAACCCTGGATCGTGAGAGTCGGGTAGTCACGCAGCAGCTGATAGGAGCTGTCTTTCAACATGCTGCCACTGACATCTACAGGCACATAGCGCAACGGCAGCTCACAGGCCTGATAAGCATTTAGCAAAATACGTGTTTTTGTAGCGCTACCGCTGCCCAGCTCCACCAGCTCACACGGACCCGTCAGCTGTGTAATCTCTTGGGCAGAGTCATGAAAAATAGCCGACTCGGTTCGGGTAGGGTAATACTCTGGCAGCGTACAAATCTTCTCAAACAGTTCTGAGCCTAGCTGATCGTAAAAATATTTGGGCGGTAAAGACTTAGGGGTTTGGGTTAATCCTTCAATCACATCTTGGCCATCTATCCGATTAGCTCCAGCAGAGCTATCTAAGAGGGTTTGGATCTCAAGGCGAGCTGGGTCGATAACGTTGCGAACGGCCAATTCAGCACTTGTGAGATCGCAGTCAGTTGTAAAAAAAGACATAAAAAATCAATGCAAACAGGGTCAGTGTAGCGTGAGACTTTATCCTTCGTAGAGAGAGCCGACTACTGAGCGCAGCGAAAGCCCATAAATAGCTCTCTTACGTGGGGTTCATACCAGTTTCGAAAGCTGGGTCGCAGCGCCCACGCTCGAGTGGCCCAGCTACCACCCCGCAACACCCGATGGCGATCATCAAAATAAATAGCTGAGTAACCTCGATAGGGATAGGCCTGAAAACCAGGGTACGGACGAAACCAGCTGCTAGTCCATTCCCACACATTCCCTAACAGGTCATAACAACCGTAGTCGCTAACGGCTTGCTCAGATAAGCCAACGGGGCTGGTATAACCCAAACGATGATCGCAGTTAATCTGCGCTGTTTGTAGCAGCCTCGGTAATTTTGACGTCAGACCTTTTGCAGCTAAGGCCCACTCCGCTTCTGTAGGCAGACGTTTACCCACAAAACGTGCATAGGCACTCGCCTCGTACCAGTTGACACCACAAACTGGATGCTGCCTAAATGCCTCCAAGTCTTGGTCTTGAGCAGGCCAATAAAGCGGTTGAGCGACCTGCGATGATTGCAGCCAGCGCCAGCCAGCATCACACCACCATTGCCGATCGTTGTAACCACCGTCTGTAATAAAGCGTTGATACTGTTCACAGGTCACCGGAGTCCGATCAATTTGGAATGGGGCTACATCTACCCAATGGGCAGGTTGCTCATTGTCAATAGCCACATGGTCAATAGCCTGACCATTACGCCCAGGCTCTAAACCAAGACAAACAGACTGGCCAGGAATAGAGACCATTCCTGTAAGACTCTCATTCTTTTTGCCCGCGACCGAGCCTGAGGCAGGAACACGCAGCGGCGTCTCTCGACCTTGCGATCGATGGAGCGCCATTATTAGAGATATCGTTTCACTATGCTGACACTCGTGCTGGATCAGCCAGTGCCAGAGACGTTGCTGGTCACTTAAGGGAGTGATACTCAAGTACGCTAACGTCCGTTGCCGAATATCTATTAGAAAAGCCAGTAGCTCTTCGAGGCTGGGTAGCTGCTGGCGTTGGGCCTTGGGTAATCCATCTGCAGCAAACAGCGTTCGATAGTCTGGAAATGGGCAGGGTTGTTGAGCCAGGTGCTCTAAAATCCACAGGGATTCTGTAAAGGCAATGTGCCCTAAATGCCAGCCTATAGGACTAAAGTCTGGATGGGCCTGCTGCCGCAACACTGTTGGACTAATACCCTCTACCAAAGCCAAGGTACCTTGCCGACAGTGTTGCAATGTCATTTGCAGATAGTCGCGTAGCTCATTAATAGATGCCGTGTCAGACAGCGCCAGAAAAACCATGAATGTGGGGTTGAAGATCGATTGCATCGACAGTCAAACTATGGGCCTGGGGTAGAGGTTCCCAATCCGCCTCAAATAAGGGTTCAGAGGCAAGGATAATTCCGTCCGACTGCCGTAATAGATAAAATGAAGGGGCTTTGGCTTGGTTATCAAAACGACCCGCCACCAGCTTTTGCCCATCGCTCAAAACAATGACACCCGAAACCCTCACACCATATTGATTAGCTAAAGATTGAATGATTTCAATCGCCTGTTCTAAGGCTCCCAACAGTTTGAGGTGTGGGTCAAGCTCTAGCAGATGGGTAATTAGGGCAAAGATATGCTCAGAGTCAGTCAGACCATAGATATTTTGATAAGCGGCATCGCCAATCAGATCGCGCATGGGGCGATAGAGGGTTTGACGAAACTTATCAATGTAGCCGTTATGGACAAATAGGAGCTGACCATGGCGAAATGGCTGACAGTTACTAAAATCTAAAGGCAAACCTGGTGTGGCACTGCGGATATTCGAAACAAATGATCGCGCTCGAATAAAGCGACAAAGGTGAGGCAGGTTGGCATCGTTCCAAATAGGCAAAACATTGCGATAGACAAAGGGCTCAATCGTCAGGTCATCAAGATGATGCCAACCAAGGCCAAATCCATCGGCATTGAGCAAAGCCACTTCCAACTCTTTGGGCTGATAGCTTTGAACAATTAGGGAATGCTCGGGTTTAAAAATAAGATCTTCAAGGGGAATAGGTGCTCCTAAATAAGCAAGTAGACGACACATAGTACCAGCGAAAGGAATAGACTCCCTAGTTTGTCAGAGAGACTGCAGCAGTGGCTAAAAGTCCCCAACCAATTATGAGGGCCACCCCTCCAATGGGAGTGACCGCACCTAGCAGCTTAAAACCAGACAAACTGAGACCGTAAAGACTGCCAGAGAAGATCACAGTTCCAATAATGAATGCCCAGCTGGCGTAGCTCAGCCAACTATTATTCGGAAGTTGTAACCACAGTAGTCCCACCAATAGCAGAGCTAAGGCATGATACATCTGGTAGCGGGTTCCTAGCTCAAACGTAGCCAGGGACTTTTCGGTCAGCTGGGTTTTGAGCGCATGGGCTCCAAAGGCACCACCTGCGACAGATAGACCTCCTAAAATGGATGCGATCGCAATACACAGACGAGCAGTCATAGTGTAATCAGAAAAACGAACCTCTCCAGAGTAAACAATGCCCTGTCACTCTGTGTTAGAGGTAGCTGATTAAATCAATTTGAACCTAGCCACCAATAGCCAAACAATAGTCAAATTGCGATCGCAAACGACATGTCAATCATCAAATTTAAGCAGCCAATATCGCCACCGACTCTGGAGAGAATTCATCTAAAATTTCATAACAATCTCTACGCTAGAACTGACTAAAACTATTATGAAAAACAACAACAACACACTCTCAAATTCAGATATGAGAGAATAGTCTAGAGACCAAGGCAACAATTTTAATGACAACAATCTACAGCTATCCTCGCTTTAAGCGATGGTCAGTTCTAACTAGATAGTTGCCATCGAGAATCCGACAACTACATCAGCCCAACACTCTAGATCAACTCAACTGAATAGACTCACAATACTCTCAGTCCTAGGCTTTTACAGCTTCAATCAGCCGCGAGAAGTAAAACTGCGTTGCAGTAAATTCTTTGCGCTTAATCTGCCATCCATTGGCCTCTAAGGCTGCACGAATCTTAGCTTCACTGTGGAGATACGCACGCGTCGCCTTACTAGGACCAGGAAAAAATTCTCCAATACGTTTGAGGACTGTATAAAAGGGATTTTTCGGGGCAAAGCTTAAAATCAACCGTTCTTCTGCCAAGGAACTCAGGTGAGCGATCATATCGCCAGCCTTCTCTTGAGGATAGTGGATCAAGACATCCAGACAGATGACCGTATGATAGCTGCCATCTAATGTTTCTAAATCTTTGGCGGCAAAGGCAGGTACAGCCTCAGACGGCAAGAATTCTTTTGCTCGTAAAAGGGCTTCTTCTACCATTTTTTCGGAAATGTCACTGGCAGATACAACAGCACCCATGGCTGCCAAGGGAATGCTCAAACTACCTACACCACATCCGGCATCGCAGATAGACAATCCTTCAGCGTTACCATCTTGCTTAAACCAGTAGAGAACGTGATCGACCGTCTGCTGATGGCCATCTCGAATGTCTCGCTGCACTTTATTAACCTGACCATCTCCATAGATGCGGCTCCACCGATCGAACCCTTGGGCATTGAAATAGTCACGAACGATGGTCTTATCGTCAGTTGCACTCGTCATAGAATTGGCCAGAAATAATCGATAGAATTTCTCTACCGTCAGATCCTATTACGTTTTGGGGATATGAAGAGTAGGTAGTAAAAATATTAGGCTGGACTATACGTGCTGGCTAATGAGATAGATACCAATCCCATCAGCCATGGCTTAATTCATCAACTCCGCGTCTAAAATTCTCTGCCAGCTCAGGTCGGCACCATCGTAATGCCAGCGTAGTAAGTGGGGCGTTTGTCTAGCGTCTAAACCCGGTAGTCCCATGGCCTGTCGAGGAGTTTCTGTCGTTAAGTTAATTGCCTCATCGACGCTACACAACCCCCATTTGACTAAGTTTATTGCGCCATTCAGCAGGGGGTGAGTAGTTCCTGACAGCGTTCCATCCGGCAATCGAGCTGTCCCGTCTACAACCTCGATCTCACGACTATCCCAAGGGTAAGTACCATCTGGCAACCCAAGGGGAGCCAATGCATCACTCACTAGAAACAGGCCTCCGTTGACGGTTTCAGAACCACCGCGCTCAGACCGCAGCAGCAGATCCAGCATAGTCGGGCACACATGCTGACCATCGGCGATCAGACCAGCAAACACATTCGGATGGGTCAAGGCTGCACCTAACAGACCGGGTTCACGATGATGCAACCCTGGCATGGCATTAAAGGCGTGGGTAATCATTGTGGCCCCTTGGTTAAAGGCTGCCTGGGCCTGGGCCGCGGTAGCTAATGAATGACCAAGGCTGACGGTAATATTGTGCGATCGCAACCATGGAATCACAGCAGCAGTTGCCTCCATTTCCGGAGCGAGGGTTACGATCTCAATCACATCGACGTAGGGCTCTAGGAGATCTCGCACCCGCTCCAGTGACAAGGGCTGCAGATAGTCTTGAGGATGAGCTCCACCTTTAGCCGGATTCAGAAACGGTCCTTCTAAGTGAGCCCCCAAAACTACGGCATGGTCAGGCCTATTATTTAATCCTTGAGTACGATATGCCTGCATTACAGCTAGACTACGTTGCACCTTATCGGGGTGCGTCGTCACCACTGTGGGCGTAAACGCGTCGATGCCTTGACCCCATAGAAAACTGGCTATTTTCTGCAGTTCTACAGGCTCAGTCAGATCAGGAAATGCTAGCCCCAACGCCCCGTTAATCTGCAAATCCACGCCCCCAGGGGAAACCCAATCACCATTAAGGTCCATTGCCTGGACTGCGTTAGCAGAAATTTTAGTCATGGGCAACACAGACCGCAGCTGATTGTTTATGACCTCAAGACAGTACAGGTCTGACTTATGGGGCAGTCGTGCATTGAGCAAAATTGACATCGGCACTTCATGTTCAAATCTTTGTAGGAATCATCCCATAGGAACCCGGTAGGCTAACAACAGCACTCTGGTAAAGCCAGATATATCGTTTCACGTCTCGTCCTATGACTTCTCCCCTTGTCGGCATTATTATGGGCAGCGATTCTGACCTGCCCACCATGGAAGCAGCCATCGTTGTTTGTGAAAGCTTTGGCATCCCCCATGAAGTCGCGATCGTGTCGGCCCATCGCACACCTCAGCGGATGGTGAACTATGCCCAAACCGCCATTGACCGAGGTTTAAAGGTAATTATTGCTGGGGCAGGCGGAGCGGCTCATCTTCCCGGCATGGTAGCCGCACTGACTCCTCTACCGGTGATTGGTGTTCCTGTCAAAAGTCGCACCATGCAGGGAGTAGATTCTTTGTACTCAATTGTTCAAATGCCCGGTGGGATACCGGTGGCGACAGTCGCCATTGGCAATGCTAAAAATGCTGGATTGCTAGCAGCTCAAATATTGGCTACGTGCGATCGCAGCCTTCTAGAAAAGATACAAGCCTACCGCCAATCACTCGAAGAAAGCGTCCTAGAAAAGCAAAGTCGCCTTGACAGCTTGGGTCCACATCCTTACCTAAAGACAATGTTTCCATCAAGCCACAGTGATGCAACTCTCTAATAGCAACGGATGTAGAAGGCCTACAATATTAACTTTTGAAAAGAAGCAAAAATAAATAGGGTTCAAACACCTAATATTCCATTCACACGAACCAAGTGTATTTCTCGATACAGAATGACTTGACTGAAATTGGTGGAATCTATCTAGATAGATATGCGCAATG
>JBCDFI010000238.1:0-7769 GCA_039178155.1 Cyanobacteria bacterium P01_H01_bin.105 | reverse complement strand
CACCAGTGCTGGCACAGACCACCGCGTTGGGCTGTGGGCCTATTGATGTTGATCAGTGTAGTTGCCCTAGGTGGTGGTATATATTTAGGGATTGTTGATCAGCAACCTACGCTGATTGCTATCGGGATTGTATTGGGGCTAAGTACCGGCTGGACGACGTGGCAGCTGTGGAAGCGTCAGATGCTCTGGTGTCTGACGCTGATGGTCGGCCTATACCTGACGCTGCTGCTGTTGATGGGGGCTGATTTTTGGCTGTGGGAGCTGAATGAAGCCTATGCGGTCAAACCGGTGGCAGCTCTTGTAAATCAGTACGTACCTGAGCAAGCTGAGATAGTAACAACGTTTGGCTATGGCCGACCTAGTTTGAATTTTTATTGCGATCGCAACATTCCCACTCTCTCCGGTCAACCGCTACTCGACCGCTGGCAGGAGAACATTTATGTCCTGGCAGAAGCCGAGCGCCTGGGAGATTTACCACCTTATCAAGAGCTGGGGCGTGCTGAAGGAATAGTCTTGATTCAAGCAATAGCTCAGTAACGCTATTGACACCTTTGTCATAGATACCTTAAGGAGATCTTATCTTAGCCAACGCTCACTACATAGACTATGATCATGAGCCTTAGCCGAGAGACATTGCTATGATCACAAGTACCTAGATAGCAACATCTGGATATTTATAGACCATCAATCTATCTACTCAGAGGGCTTTCCATTGTCTGACGATCTTCAAAAGCAGAAAGACAATTTCATCATGCCGCAAGCTCCTTATCGAGGTGAATTTACACCCGAGCGGATGGTATTTAATTCCAACTTACAGGAGTTTGCCAATAAGATTTCACTCATTTGCAACCTTGAAACAGGGGGCAAAATTACCTCTGAGGATGCCTATAGCCAAATCAAGAAGCTTTGGAAAGATCTAAAAGCGTCGAAGAAAGTTTTGTTAGATGAAACCAATAGCAAGAGTCAAGACCCCTAGCGTTTTTGGATTACTGACAGATGTGTTCCACCCGTCCTAAGTACTGCTGTCTCATCTGCACTATGGGTTGAAATACTGCTGCACGGCTTTAACAATACGTTCTGATGCTTTACCATCGCCAAAAGGATTAATCGCCCGAGCCATAGTGTCATAGGCAGCAGGATCACCCAGTAGCTGACTGGCCTTAGCCGTAATGACGTCCGGATTCGTCCCCACAAGCTTAGCGGTACCGGCTTCCGTAGCCTCTGGCCGCTCCGTTGTTTCTCTCAGTACAAGTACAGGTTTTCCTAGACCGGGGGCTTCTTCTTGTAATCCTCCTGAATCTGTCAGTAACAGATAGCATCGTCGCATGGCCCCCACCAGCTGGCCATAGTCCAAGGGTTCCACTAAAAATGTACGAGGATGTGACCCCAAAGCTGCCTTTAACGGTTCACGTACAGTGGGATTGAGATGTAGCGGTAGCAGTAGTGCTGCATCCTCAAACTTTTCCAGAATTTGTAAAAACCCCCTGGCAATATTTTGCAGAGGTTCACCCCAGTTTTCCCGGCGATGGACCGTCGACAGAAGAACTCTGTATTGGTCCCAATCAAGACCGGGAACATCACAGACGGGTGCGTTAGATGCTACGGTTTGTAGCGCATCAATGACAGTATTACCAGTTTTAATGACTGTGCCACAAACGCCAGAAGCGTCTAGATTGGCCACTGATTTATCGGTAGGTGGAAAATGCAGGGTCGTAATCTGAGACACCAGTCGTCGGTTAGCCTCCTCAGGAAAGGGATCCAAAATATCGTCAGTGCGGAGTCCGGCCTCTACATGCCCGACAGGAATTTTCTGATAAAACGCCGCTAAGGCAGCAGCAAAAGCGGTCGTGGTGTCGCCCTGCACTAGGACGATGTGGGGCTGCAGCTCAGCAAAAAGCGTCTGTAAACCTTGCAAACTCCGACAGGTAATGTCTGACAGGGTCTGTTTAGGCTGCATGATATTAAGATCTCGATCGGCTTGAATCTCAAATAGCTGCATTACCTGATCCACCATCTCCCGATGCTGTCCTGTGAGGACGACTTTAGTCTCAAACCCTGGTGTTTTTTGAAACTGCTTGATAACAGGGGCTAGCTTAATGGCCTCAGGTCGTGTTCCCAGAGTAATACAGACGCGAATAGGAGACGAAGTCGTAGAAGGCATAGAATTTTGTATATTTCGTAGTTAAAAAGACAGGGCAGGCCCCTAGTAAAGTCTTCCATAGCAAGGCACACTATTAGTCTGTTTCATCAGCCTCACAATGTCTCAATCCATTGTTGTCGATGTAAAACACCTCCAGACTCTAGATCTGGCAGATGCCCATACCATTCTGGGGCAAGTTGATTGGCAGACTAATCTGAAGCTTAGCTTTGCGATTAATTATCCTCGGGATGAAAATGACCCGCGTGAGCTGTCTGAGATTCCTGAAATTCGCCTATGGTTTATTCGACTCGATAGTTACTATCCTTGGCTGCCGATGTTTCTAGATGTAGAATCTGGTGAGTTAGGTCGCTATGCGGCTATGCTGATCCCCCATCAGTTCAGCCCATTAGACGGAATTCGCTATAACCCAGAGGCTCTGGAAATTTTCGTCATGGGGAAAGTATTTACCATTGCTCGATGGCTCAAAGAAACCCAAATTGACGGTATTGAAAAACTTAAACTGATGGTGCGAACTCTAGGCTATGAACTGGATGATGGCCTGTTTGAGCTTTTGAGATAAGTGTGGGAGCCCTGTGTCCTGTAGGCTCAGCTTTACGGTTTTTGCCAAACGATTCTTTGCCTTAGGAGTCTTCAGTGATTGCCTCAGGGCCGAGAGTGCGATACAAATCTTACGGATGTAAACATAAGCTTTGGTTTGTGGCCACACCCTTTATTTTGATGGCTATTTATATGGCTGAGGAGCAACCCGTTGATGGCAGGGATTTTGGGCACGCTAGTAATTTTGCTGATATTGCTGATCCTAGCAGTCTGGCTACTGATCGAGCGGCAGTATCAGGGGCGTCCTGGTAATCGTTTAGAGCTGGAGTCTGGTAAGTGGACAATTACCACCCGAGAGTCCCAGCACTATGTCATTGAGGGGGAGCCGTCGCTGGTGAACCTAACCCGTACCCTAGAGATTATGGTGCCGGAAATTTCGGTTGAGGCCGAGCTGCTTTCAGGGGAGAGCTTAGACGATGTTACGGTCAAAACTCATCTGGTGTCAGCCCATGAAGACGCGCCTGCTAGACCTGACAATTATTGGTTTGCATACATTGTTAAAACGGGGAAATCTACCGGTCTAAAGATCCGTTTGGATATTCAAGGTCCTGATTTGTCAAGGCTCAAGGCTGTGTGGGTCAAGATTCACTATCTTACCTATGGTCCTGAAGGACGTATCCCCAAGTTGGGTAATGTGGTGGTGCCTCTGAAATATCCAGATGCTAAGGCTCCTCAAAATTGGCGAACGACTCCTAGGGCAGAAGTCTTGCCGATTCCTACCCATTTACTAGGGCCTTTGGATAACCCCATCGATACGGTCAAACGCTATGTGGAACCCTACGCTAAACCTGGCGACATTGTAACCATTGGTGAAACGCCGGTAGCCATTATGCAGGGGCGATGGCGGCACCCCAGTAGTATTAAACCGGGATGGGTGGCTAAACGCATTTGCTACTTTTTTATGCCTACATCGAGTCTGGCAACGGCCTGTGGTATGCAAACCTTGGTCGATTTAGTTGGTCCAGTACGAGTGGTGTATGCGTTTGTGGTGGGTGCGATCGCAAAGAAATTATTCGGTCGTCCAGGTATGTTCTACGTGCTTGCAGGTGATCAGGCCCGATTGATCGACGATGTTACCGGCACCTTGCCTCCCTATGACCAGTTCATTGTGCTCGGTCCCCAAAATCCTGAGCAAATTGTTCAAGATATTTACACTGAAACTGGCCTGAAAGCGGCCATTGTCGATGTCAATGATTTGAAAGCGGTTAAAATATTAGCAGCCACTACTGGCACTGACGTAGACTTGGTGACAAGTGCTCTGCTTGATAATCCGGCAGGTAATGCCGATGAACAGACTCCCGTAGTCTTGATTCATCCGAAATCCTAGGGATTTTGTTCATATTTTTATCCTATGGCCCCTGTGAACCCCTCTGAATCCATTGCGGTTCGTCCCGTGCATTTTCGTGACTCAGAAAAACTGATGCCTGATGGCGGCTCAGAGGTGGTGACCTGTGGTTCATTTACAAAACATCAGCCTTTGCCAGACTTTAGCCCGATGTTTGGGCCGGTCTCGTGGCAGCGCTTGTCCCGTTTGGTCAACCCGCTGCAGTCAAAGGCGAGCACCTTTGCTGCTGGCTGTAAAAATACGACCCAGGGTGTGATTCAGGTTTCACCCTTCAACTCTACTCGCAGCACCTGGCGGATTGACCAGGTGATGGTTAAAGCCTCTACCGATCAGACCCTTACACTGAATCTGGATCTGGCTAGTTTGTTGCTGCGTCACTGTTTTGAAACCATTGTCGAGGCCCACACGTGGATTAGCGAAACCAGCATCCACGATAAGTTTGGGTTAGCGCTCTATCGTCAAAATGGGTTTCAGCCGTTGGCTTATGTTACCTATTGGTCCATAGATGCTGAGCAAATAGCGACCCTGGCTGAAACTGAGCCAGATTTGCCCAATTTATTGCCGGTGAGTAATGCAGATGCCCAGCTGATTTATCACTTAGAAACGGCGTCCATGCCGCCGCAGCTAAGGCAGGTTTTTGACCATCAAATTCAGGATTTCCGCACTCGCTCTATTGCTGGGCTGCGTTATCAAGTCAGACGTTGGCTGGGGCAGTCTGAATCGGTCTCTGCCTACGTCTTTGAACCCCAACGTAAAGCGGCTATTGGCTATTTTAGTCTGCGTCTTTCTCAAGATTCTGAGCAGCCTAACCGAGCCAAGCTAACGGTACATCCTGCCTATACTTGGCTGTACCCAGAGCTGATGGCTCAAATGGCTCAGGTCCTGCAGGGAGCCTCTAACCAAACGTTACAGCTAGCGTCTTTAGACTATCAGCCTGAGCGAGAAAGCTACTTACGAGAAATTGATGCGACAGAAGTGAGCCATACGGTAATGATGTCTCGCTCGGTATGGCATAAGGTGCGTGAGTCGAAAGCCGTATCTATCGAAGGATTGCAAGATGTTTTACAAGGGTTGCAACCTTCTGGTAAGGCGATTCCTAGCCGATTTTTTGGGGACGCTGCAAATTCTGGCTTGAACCGCTCTACTAGGGATGATTCCTCCGGTGGGACAGCTAGGTAGTACATGATTTCTGTCTTGGGTTTAGATATTGGCAGTAAACGTATTGGTGTTGCTGGCTGCGATCGCACAGGGCTGATCGCTACAGGCCTAACCACCATTGACAATAAATCTTTTACCTATGTCACTGAGCAGTTAGGACAACTTGCCCGTCAGCGCGAGGCTACCCTTTTGGTGGTGGGATTGCCTTACACCATGGACGGTAATCTTGGCCCCCAAGCCCGTCGAGTACGAAAATTTACCAAGCGTTTAGCTAAAGCTGTAAGTTTGCCAGTGACCTATGTAGATGAACGGCTAACATCGGTAGAAGCTGAGGAGCAGCTACAGGCTGAACATCAGCCAATTGTAAAAAATAAGGGGCTGATTGACCGTCGAGCGGCTGCTATTATTTTGCAGCAGTGGCTAGATCGTTCCCGCGCGGATCGCCCCTCCTAATATCTAAAGAGCCTTGGCCCATGACCTACATCAAAGAATGCCAAACTTGAATCACAACTCCGATCAGTCTCCAGACTTTCAACGCGGTCAGGCCATTGTGACCCTAGCTGATGATGGCGGTCATACCCTAGCCTGCTACGTAGAAAAATCCATTACCCTTAGTGACTCGGGTTTGGAGTATTTGCTGCTGTTACCTATTTCAGCGCCAATTGAAATTTTTAGCTGGCAGGGAGACGATGATACTTTGGCAGATATTGAGGATGAAGAAATCGATGCCCTCTTTCCAAGTGCCCGCGCAGTTTTGGCTGAGTTAGACTTGACCTTGCAACGGAGTGCTTATACGCTTACAGCCGTAGGTAATATCCCTGATGCTGATGACGAGAGTTGTTTTGCCTTGGAGGTCGATGACGATGGGGCAACGGACAACTTTCAAATGCTGGCGCAGTTTTATCATCACGAGCAGCGCTACGTTGCTTGTACTCCCCTAGAGCCCCTGCTGTTTTTTGCCTATCGGACTGATGCTGATACGGTAATGTTGCTATCCCCTGAAGAGTTTCAGCGGCTACAACCCCAAATTGAGGATCAGTTGTTTGAGGGATTAGAGTAGAAACCTAGAGTTAAACATCAGTTAAACGTGAGTTGAACGTGCCGATCGATTCTGAACCTGGCCAGTGGCCTGTCTAAATGAATTATGGGTTGTTTAAAGCGACTATTTTACGTTGGTATTTTCCCGGCTGCATTAGGTGTGGCTGCTTGGCAGGGATGGTCTTGGTGGAGTTGGGCAAAGAGCCCGATATTGGCCAGTGATGTGGACGAGTCGATACAGATTCAAATCCCATCGGGTACCGCTGCTCAGCAGATTGGGTATGATCTTGAGGCAGCTGGGTTGATTCGTTCCACCACCGCTTGGAAAGTTTGGACCCGATTACAAGGATTTAAAAAACGTGAGGGGGGGCTCCAAGCAGGTACCTATTCCCTTTCCCCGACCCAATCAATGTCGGAGATTGCGGATCAAATCTGGAGCGGAGATGTTGTACAAACTAGCTTTACGATTCCAGAGGGCTGGAATCGTTCTCAAATGGCGGAGGCTTTAGAAACCCAGGGGCTAGTCAGCGCTGATGATTTTTTACAGTCAACCGAAGAAATCCCCTACGCTCAATTTCCTTGGCTGCCTCAGGATCTGCCTCATCTAGAAGGATTTCTCTATCCAGATACCTATCAGTTGCCCAGTGAACAAATCAGTGCTGATGACATTGTTGATACCATGCTGTTGCGCTTTGAGCAGGTAGCCTTGCCTGTCTATCAGCAAACGGCCAGTCCATATTCTTTAGCAGAGTGGGTCAACTTAGCCAGCATCGTTGAGAAAGAATCGGTGGTCGCCGAAGAGCGGGATACGATTGCTGGAGTATTTGCCCGTCGTTTACGCGAAGGCATTAGCCTGGGGTCTGATCCAACTGTGGAATATGGGCTTGGGGTAACCCAAACGCCGGAAAGACCGCTGACTCTGACTCAGGTTAATACTCCCAACCCTTACAATACCTATCGCAACTTCGGCCTACCGCCTACACCGATTGCCAGTCCTGGTATTGCCAGTCTAGAGGCTTCTCTAAATCCGCCGGATACGGAGTTTCTATACTTTGTAGCTCGCTACGATGGTACCCATGTATTTAGTCGTTCGCTGGCGGAACATGAACGGGCCCAGGGGCAAATTCGAGATCGCGTTGATGCTCAACTGGGCGATGATCTTTGATGATCTGTTAAATAATCACTACCCTTTGACCACCTGTTTAACCTATGGCCTCTTGGGGACGACTGTTACAACCTGACCTGGCGCTGGGGGGCTCTATTCTCAGACTAACTCCCGAGCTGATTTCTCAGCACCATCTAAAAGGGCTCATTTTAGATGTGGATGAGACTCTGGTGTCATTTAAGCAAAGCCAGCCTGTAGACGAGGTATATCGATGGCTGCAGCAAATTCAATCCATGCTGATTAAGGTAGTGCTTGTCAGTAATAACGTTAGCCATAGTCGGATCAGTCGGATTGCCGCTGCCTTG
>JBCDFI010000237.1:0-7777 GCA_039178155.1 Cyanobacteria bacterium P01_H01_bin.105 | reverse complement strand
TCTTGTATCTTAAATAGAGTGATTATTCTATTTGGATAGAACCATGGCCGAAGCAACGACTACGACCGCTGAGGTTAAAGCACCGCTTACACCCATCCCCCAAGATGGCCTAACGGAATTAGCCGCTAAGAATAAAGCCAATCCTGCCGACAAGACCCTTAAGGTCAAGACCGTTTGTACCGGCAAGTTTCGCAGCGTTAACTATGCTCGGGACTTAGAGGCCTTTGTCATTGACGAACCGCCAGTTCTGCTAGGTGACAATACTGCGCCTAACCCATCTGAGATCGTGCTTGGTGCCTTAGGCTCTTGTTTGGTTGTGGGTATTCAGGCCAATGCTGCTGCTAAGGGCGTTAGTCTGACCAAACTAGAAATTGCTCTAGAGGGAGACATCAATATCGTCAGCACCTGGGGTACAGGAGAATTAGAAAAACCTCAGATTGGATTTACCGATGTACGCGTCAAAGTAGATATTGACGGTGATGCTGATCGAGCAGTGCTAGAAGAGATGGTGGCTCATGCGAATACCTGGTCACCTGTGTCTGCCACATTGAGCAATCCCATGCCGGTATCCGTTTCGACGGTTTAGGATTAACCGTTAGATTAAACTGATGATCTACCAAGCCGGAGTTGTCAACAAGGTTTCTTAATGGCAACTCTGGACTAGAATTCCGGGAACGGTTTTCTCATATTTTCGTCCTTATCGTAGGACGCTGCTTGCTCAAAACCAGAGCAGCGAATCAACTCGGCAATCGTTACATCTGCAACAGTTAGGTCTCTATTAGGTTAGGTTTTCTAAGGGTTTCAAAAAAGTAACCCAGCGATTATCACTCGCAGCATTATCAGCCCAATTTATATCTCTATCAGCCTTAATATACAGAGCATCGCCATGCAAACCATTCCAAAATCAACAGATACTAAGGCATCTTTGGAAACCTTAGGTTCAGATCCGGCTATTGCTAATCTCCGCACTGTAATCAACCAAGTGCTGACGCCTAAGGTGCAGGATATCGACCTTAAGGGCGAATATCCAGACCAAATTATGCATCAGCTAGGTGAAGCCGATGCTTTTGCCCATGCAGTATCGCCACGCTATCAAGGGTCTGGAAAAGGTTTGAGAGCTGCTGTTCAGAGTATCGAAGAAATTTCTAAAGACTGTCTGTCGACCGGGTTTATTGCTTGGTGTCAGGTGGCTTGCACCTGGTATTTGGAAAATACTGAAAACACAGCCCTGAGAGCAGAGATGCAACCTCAGGTAGCTACGGGACAAGTGCTGGCAGGGACTGGGTTGTCGAACCCCATGAAACATTTTGCCGACATTGAAAAGATTGCTCTAACCGCGACACGGGTTGACGGGGGCTATGTGATTAATGGCATGCTGCCCTGGGTCTCTAACTTAGGTCCTGGTCACTATTTTGGTATTGCTGCCAAACTGACCGACTCGGAAGAGTACATGATGGCAATTGTTTCCGATGAGCTAGAGGGTATGTCGCTGCGGCTCAATGCCCACTTTATTGCTTTGGAAGGAACGGGTACATATAGCTGTGTGTTTCGAAACTCCTTTGTCCCAGACGAGTGGGTTTTGGCGTCCCCCTGTGAAGACTATGTTGCTCGCATTCGACCTGGATTTATTTTGACTCAGGTGGGTATGGGTTTAGGTCTAACCGATAGCTGCATTGAGCTAATGCGCAGGTCTAATAAGCGTTTGGGACATGTGAACTGCTATTTAGACGATCAGGTTGAAGATTTAGCCGATGATTTACGCATAGCCCGTATGCGCACCTACAGTTTGGCTGACCAGCTTGATGGGTGTACAGGGGTAGCTGAACCGCAGCTCCTTCGTGAGATTATTCAAGCCCGCGTGACCGGTGCAGAGCTCTCGTTACGCTCATCTCAGGCGGCGATGCTCCATGCTGGAGCTAGAGCCTATGTACACGGTAGTCCGGCGGAGCGTAAGCTGCGAGAGGCTTATTTTGTGGCGATTGTCACTCCTGCTCTAAAGCATCTCAAGAAAATGCTGGCGGATATGAAGCAGACAGCCTTGTCGATTGCTTAGGTACTGCTTAGCTTTAGTTTGTGAACGGGTGGGCCATGCTCACCCGTTTTTAGCTGGCAAATGATGTGTTGGAGAGGCAGGTAGGCTGGATTAGCTAAAGCAGTTTTTGTTTGATGAGTCTCTAAGCGCGATCGCACCCAATCTGTAACAGAAATTAAAGTCTAAAAATTGTATTTATTGCTACTAAATTGAGGTAGATTAACCGTTGTAATAGGATTAATCAGGCTCTACTGAGAAAATAATATGCAACTCGTCACCGGTCAGCCCCGCCAGTGGGATAGTCTTTCCTGTCAGCAAGGAGAGGCCGCCACGATTCCTACACGCTGCGTTATTTGTGGAAATTTTCATTCTACTCAGGATCACTGGCGTTTGATGGCAGAGGCAGAAATGCCTCAAAGTCCGGCTGATTTGATTGACGATTTGGTTAAAATGCGTCTCTACAAGCCAGAGGCTATTGAGGCAGCTGATGCGATTAGTCAGGCAGAATTACGGACAGCGCTGTTTGTAAGTAAGGTTGGAAACGGCAATCCTAATCGAGAGCGGCTGGTTCGAGACTTAATTCAGCTTGCAGGTGGATTGGATCAGGCTTTTGGTGCGGCCTTTGGTCCCAAGGCCGGAGAGTTTTTTAGTGATGCTAAGCGCCTTAGTCAGGTAACGCGCCGGAAGTTTTTACAAAATGTTGCAGTAGGGGCAGCGTTGGTGACATTGGCCAACTGCGCCGACTCCGCCGATGGACCCAAGGAAGCGGCAGAGTCGGCTGCGACCTCGACCGGAGCGTTAGAGAAGTCTAGCCTCAAGGTGGCATTCCTGCCGATTACCTGCGCAACGCCCATTATTATGTCAAAGCCGTTGGGCTTTTATGAGAAGCACGGTCTGGATGTGGAGCTGCTGAAGTACTCCAGCTGGTCGGTGGTCAGGGACGCTGCGATCGCAGGCGAACTCGACGCCTATCACATGCTGGCCCCCATGCCTATTGCCATGTCCCTGGGCTTAGGGTCTACGCCGTTCTCGGTCAAGCTGGCCAGCATTGAAAATAACAACGGTCAGGGCATTGCCGTTGCCAAGAAGCACCTGGGTGCTATTAACGGTCCTGCCGACTTTAAGGGTATGACCATCGGCATTCCCTACGATTATTCCAACCACAACCTGCTGCTGCGCTACTATCTGGCCACGGGTGGTTTGGACCCAGACAATGATGTGAAGCTGTTGATTCTGCCACCGCCGGATGCGATCGCAAAAATGTCCACCGGCCAAATCGATGCCTGTATTCTGCCTGACAACTTTACCCAGCGTGTAGTGCAGGATGACATCGGCTTTATCCACCTGCTCACCAAAGACCTATGGGCCGGTCATCCCTGCTGTGCTTTTGTCGCTGCCCAAAATTGGATCGATGAGAATCCCAACACCTTCCGCGCCCTCAACAAGGCGATTATCGATGGGGCTACCTATGCCAACAATCCTGCTAACCGCATGGAAATTGCTGCAGCCATTGCCCCCCGTGAATATCTAAACCAGCCCCTGCCAGTGCTAGAGGCTGTCATGACCGGCAAATTTGAAGACGGCCAGGGTAACACCTTTGATATTCCCGATCGGATTTACTTTGATCCCTATCCTTGGAAGAGTTTTGCCAGCTGGATCACTACTCAACTAGTGCGTTGGGACTACACCGACTCCAGCAAAGTAGCCGACGGTGGTCGAGAGTTCTTCTTAACTGATTTAGCCCGTGAGCTGGCTAAAGAATTAGGTGTCGATGCACCGGAAGAAATCACGCGCATTGAAACCATGAAATTTGGTGACTTTGACCCTAACAATGCGGAAGAATACTTGAAGAATCAAGTGGATAAATTTGGGGTTTAGACGAGACGGTTTAAGCAACCCTGTCTTGTTGTGAGTCGCTGTAAGTCATTTTGAGTCTTTAATTATAAAAGGGAGGGCTGCGATCTCGGCTCTCCCTTATTTATTGCTTTTGACTGCTTTTTATGGCGAGCTGATCGGTTGAAAATAGTCTTCAATCCTGATCAGCCTTCAACTTCCATCAACCCACTCACCGGCTATAGCGCATGTATTCTCTCTTCAAGCTTAGCCCGCTGTTTTTCCACATCCAACGGCTTGTAAGTAAGTTTAGATACCACAATAAATGCGATCAAACCCACAATAGGACTAAGGAGGGTAGGAAGCCCATCGAAATCCACACTCAAAAGACCATTCGGAATATACAACAGCGTATTATCAATGCCAAACATGGTCGGCATCAGGGCAAACAGAACCAGTCGGGTAATCGATCCGGCAATGATGCAGGCCAGTGCCCCCTGACGAGTAGCTTTTGCCCAGAACACACCGCCCAACAGCGGCACGACCAATCCAGCAAACCCCAGGTCAAAGCCCAGCAATAGCAACACTCCTGTTTGAGGCACCCGCAACCCTAAAAACACTCCCAATAAAGTAATTACAATTGCTAATACACGGGTCACTAACAGCAATCGATCGCCTCCGGCGCTAGCCGCCCCATGGCGAATACCAAAAACATTGTGGGCCATCACCGACGATGTGCCTAAAATTGCGCCGTCAGCAGTAGACAGAGAGGCCGATAAAATAGCTGCCAACACTAGCAATCCCAACACTGGGGGAACAACATTTTGCAACAGAGCAAACAAGACGGGGCCCTCGGCCACAACCCCAACCTGATCGAGAATGCTGGTGGCTGACAGGGCAATAATTGAAAAAGGAATTCCTATGATTAACGTGCCAGCTGAAGCCGCGTAACAGGCTTTTTGAGCCGTTTCTGGACTCTCTGCAGCAAAAATACGAGCCATAAAGTCAATCGCCACCATGTTGCCAAATCCCAGCGCCAACAGACTGGCCCAGTTGATGGCTGCTCCAGCACTAACCGATGTCAGCTGCTCTAATGCCAGGGGACCCGTACCAGGAGCAATATCGAGACCAAAGTTGCCCAGCAAATAGGCTAGCAGCCCCCCAGTACCCACCAAGGCAATCAAGATCTGGATCGCGTCAGTATAGGCGACCGCAAACAGACCGCCCGCCACGGTGTAGGCAAAAACGAGGGTGGCCAACAACGTGATCCCCCCAACATAGCTAGTTCCTAAAAATGTTTGGAACATAAAGCCCCCCGCCACCAGGTTTCCAGCCAGTAAAAATGAAAAGCTGACGGACATAATGCAGGCGGCAATCAACTCCACCAGACGACCATACTTAACTCGATAAAAGTCAGGTATAGTGATCAGACCCATCCGATTCATGGGCTTTGCTAAAAAAGTGCCGGTTAAAAATAAACACAGCGACAGGCCAATGGGCAATGCGGCTCCAGCCCAAAAGCCAAATTCTGCAGACAAATCGGTATTACCGAGAGTAGCATTAGAATCTACCGATTGCGCCATCAGTGTGGCCGCCGCCAACGGCAGGGTTAACCCACGTCCGGCCACTAAAAAATTGACACTGTCTCCTTTAATCTGTTGAGATGCCCAGACACCTACTCCCAAGGTTCCCAGGAGAAATACAATAATCCCCCAGGAGAAAACACTATGCTCCATTTATCTCTCTCCACATATCAACAACACGCCAATTACTGATATAAAAAACAAAGCCCGAGAGAAACTGCTACCAAAGGTAAACAGGATTCTCCCGGGCTTTTATCCCTCCGTGAACCGGTAGCAAAGCTATTACCGGCTGCATCTCTCGGACCTAACACTTAGCCTATTGACCAAGCTGGAACCCTAGATGCAAAAGATTTCGTTGTGGCTTTAGAGAATGAACCAATCCACTAGAAGCACAGTATGTTGGCAGCTGGTGGATGAAATCAAACTAATAAGAAACAACGCCTTAAAAATATGTTGTCTGCACAGCTGATACTTAGAAAGCCTTTAGATATAGTCTAAATATGAGCAAACAAGTAACGCCTGTGTTGACTGCTTTATTTAGTTTGTATCAGTAGCCCATGGGGCAATAAGTGTCTCCTGATACGATTTACCTCTAAAGATGTTGGGGTCTCCTGACTTATGCATGCCCTTTGAATAACCCTATATTGAGGCGCTTCATAACGCTATAGCGAGCCTTACTGCATGGATAATGACAGCGGTAACGAGACCTTAAAGGTCGTCCCCGCCCCCAATTGACTTTTGACTTGAATGTCACCGTGTTGAAAATCAACAAACTGCTTAACAATACTTAAACCCAAGCCGGTTCCTGGAATATTGCTCACATTCTTACCCCGGTGAAACGGCTCAAATAGATAGGGATAATCCTCCGGGGGAATTCCCAGACCGCTATCTCTGACTATAAACACAGCCTGATCCTTATGACGTAGCAGCGATAAACAGACAGGTTCACCATTAGGTGTATAGCGAATGGCATTGGCTAAAATATTGGTCAAAATTGAGCGCAAGAGTGTCTGATCGAGCTTTGCAATTAAGGGTTTATGGCGACCTGTAAACGATAGCTGTCCACGATCTGATGGAAATTCGCTCAGCAGAGTGCGACAAAAATCCACCAGGTTCAAAGGTTCAGGATGGAGACGTAGCTGCTTAGCATCTAGCTTGCCGAGTACTAAAATATCGTCGATCATCTGGGTCATGCGCTCGACATTCTCGGTAATATCCAAGAGATATTGATTTTTCTGCTGCTGAGATAATTGTTCTTCATATCGATTTAAAGACGATACTGACAGGGCAATGTTGTTCATCGGATTGCGAAACTCATGGCACACCATGGACACAAATCTAGATTTGAGATTGCTTAACTCACGCAGTTGTTCGTTAGCACTATAGAGTTCGGCAGTGCGCTGTTTAACCTTGAGTTCTAGATCTTCGTTGGTCTGTTGTAAAACAGCCTCGGCCCACTTGCGCTGACTGATATCGCGAAAGGTGACAACAGCTCCAATCAGCTCACCTCGCTCATCCCGCATGGGTGTACTGATATACTCCACCGGAAAACAGGTACCATCTTTACGCCAAAACACTTCGTCGGTAACCCGCTGTACATGCCCTCTTTGAAAGACAGCGTAAATAGGACAGCATTCCCTGGGGTACAGGCTCCCATCGGCATGGGAGTGATGCAGCACTCGATGCATAGACTGACCAATGAGATCGTCTATCTCCCAATCGATCATGGCCGCCGCCGCAGGATTGACAAAGGTGACGTTACCCTGCATGTCTAGACCGTAGACGCCTTCACCCACCGCGTTGAGAATTAACTGGTGCCGACGTCGCAAAGCCTCAAGTTCTTGATGCTCTGAACAGTGTTTTAGGCGATTAGTGAAGTCCTGCGATGCCATAAAGTCGTTTGAGATTGTAGTGAATTACACCACGACAGATCCTGAAAACCCTGTAAATAAAACTCTAGGTAGCTGTCGTTTTACTTAAAAATCATTCAAAAGTCATTCGAACAGATTGTCTCAGTTTCATCGTAAATGGTGGAGGTCATGACGCAAACAATTCTTGTCATTGAAGATGAAGCTCAAACAAGAGATATTTTTCTCCGATGTTTGAAATTTGAAAAATTTAAGGGTATCGGGGCAGAGAATGGCTCGACTGGGGTGAGATTAGCCACGCAACATCGTCCTGACTTGGTGGTTTGCGACATTATGATGCCGGACATGGATGGCTATGAGGTCCTGTCATCTCTACGTCAGAATGAAGTGACAGCTTCAATTCCATTTATTTTTTTAACGGCCAAGGTGACAATGTCAGATCTACGGCAGGGAATGACCCT
>JBCDFI010000236.1:0-7833 GCA_039178155.1 Cyanobacteria bacterium P01_H01_bin.105 | reverse complement strand
TTAGAATTTGCCATCTAACGCTTCTACGCAACGTTCGCAAATGGTTTCGTGTTCTGCTGACTCGCCTACATGGGTGGAATAGTTCCAGCAGCGATCGCACTTTTTCCCATCCGCATCGACAATGCCAATACCAAAGGTATCTGACTCACTGCGGTACTTGATATCCTTGAGCCTATCGACACTGTCTAAAATCTCTACTTGAGAGACCAAGAACAAATACCGCGCTTCATCAACATGGCTAGAACCAGGTGCGATCGCATCACTTGGGTTCATCGCTTTGAGCTGCTCTCGTAACTGGGCATCGGCCACATAGATCAACGCCTTCGCCTGTAATGACGAACCAATATCCTTGGCTGAACGAGCCTGCTCCAGCACCTGATTCACCTCATCTCGCAACTCCCGCAGCTGATTCCAGGTATCCGCGAGTTCTGGCTTTGCCCACTGCGGGTCAATCGTCAGCCAGCCCGCCTCAAACACAGACTTAGTGCCTGTTTCGTAGGGCATAAACTGCCAGATATCTTCAGCCATATGGCACAGCACCGGCGCAACAGATTTAGCCAGATTCTCCAGAGCTACAGCCAAAACAGTCTGACAGCTGCGTCGCCGTGGTGAGTTAGCATCACTGATGTACAGCCGATCTTTAGCAATGTCTAAATAAAAATTAGACAGATCCACCACACAGAAATTTTGCACCGTTTGGAAAAACCGGAAAAACTGATAGGTGTCAAATGCCGATTCCACCTCAGCAAAGACTTCTGTCATCCGGTGTAGCATATACTGATCCAGCGAGGGCATTTTCTCGTAGGGTACAGCTTCCTGGGCTGGGTCAAAGTCATACAGGTTGCCCAACAAAAATCGCGAGGTGTTGCGAATCTTGCGATACACATCGGACAACTGTTTAAGAATGTTGTTACCGATAGGCACATCAGAAGAATAATCTACCGACGAGACCCACAACCGCAGCACATCAGCACCGTAGGGCGGATTCTGTTTTTTGTTTTTACCCCCTTCAATAATCTCATAGGGGTCTACCACGTTACCGATAGACTTACTCATCTTGCGACCGTTTTCGTCCAGGGCAAAACCATGGGTGAGCACAGTTTTGTAAGGCGCACAGCCGTGGGTAGCCACACTGGTTAATAAACTAGACTGGAACCAGCCTCGGTGTTGATCCGAACCTTCTAGGTATAGATCCACCGGATACTTGAGCGCGTCTCGCTGACCGGCCACGGCTGCCCAAGAAGACCCAGAGTCAAACCACACGTCCATGGTGTCAAAGCCTCTGACGTAGGTTTTACCATTGTTGCGATAGCTCTCAGGCAACAGCTCTTCTACAGACAGACTCCACCAGGCATCGGAACCATGCTCAGCAAAGATATCGCGCACGTGGGCAATAGTCTCCTGGTTCATTAGCACTTCGCCAGTCTCTTCGTCATAGAAGGCTGGGATCGGAACACCCCAATTCCGCTGGCGAGAGATACACCAGTCAGAGCGGTCACCTACCATGGGGGTAATCCGGTTTTCGCCCTGGGCTGGAATCCACTGCACATCGGAGATCGCCTTTAGCGCTTCATCGCGGAACCCTTCAACTGAAGCGAACCACTGTTCGGTAGCGCGGAAGATAGTGGGCTTTTTGGTCCGCCAGTCGTAGGGATATTTGTGTTGGTAAGGCTCGTGCTTGAGTAGCGTATTGGCATCTGTGAGGGCTTTGATCAGCTCTTCATTAGCTGTTTTTAGCACGTTTAGACCTTCAAAGCTGCCGGCCTCAGCAGTAAAGTAACCTCTTGCATCTACGGGACAGAGGATGGGTAGACCGTACTTCTGTCCAACGCCAAAGTCTTCCATACCGTGGCCAGGAGCGGTGTGGACCAAGCCCGTACCGGATTCAGTGGTAATGTAGTCGCCGCCGATGACAATGGGGCTTTCGCGATTAAAGGTATCTTCTTTGCTGTAGAGCGGATGGTGATAGGTAGAACCCGCCAGGTCAGCTCCGTTGATATCTACCTTAGCGGTGAGTTCGGTATCAAAGGTGTTGGCTAAGGTTTCAATTAGGTCCTTACCAACGATTAGGTACTTGAAGGGGGCACCGGAGGCAACTTCGACGACGGTATATGTAAGGTCTGAATTAACGGCGACGGCCACATTGGCAGGAATCGTCCAGGGGGTGGTGGTCCAGATGGCAACACCCAGGTTGTCCATATAAGGCTCTAGCGCTTTCTTGGCTGTATCCGACGCACTCACCATGGGGAAGCCCACATAGATGCTGGGGGAGGTGTGGCCTTCGGGGTATTCCAGCTCGGCTTCTGCTAGAGCTGTCTGAGATGACGGACTCCAGTGGACGGACTTTAGCCCTCGATAGATGTATCCCTTGAGTACCATCTCGCCAAAAACATCGAGCTGAGCCGCTTCGTACTCGGGCTGCAGTGTCAGATAGGGCTGATCCCAGTTGCCCCAAACACCAAAGCGGCGAAAGCCTTTGGCTTGGTTTTCGACGGTTTCTAGGGCAAATTCTTTGGCTTTTTGACGCAGCTCCAGGGGCGTCAGGTTAGCGCGCTTTTTGCGGTCAATGGTTTGCAACACTTTTAGCTCAATGGGCAGACCATGGCAGTCCCAGCCGGGGACATAGCGAACTTTGCGATCGCGCAGCAGCTGATACTTATTAATAATGTCCTTGAGCACCTTATTCATGGCATGGCCCATGTGGAGGTCGCCATTGGCATAGGGCGGCCCGTCGTGGAGCACAAACACATCCCCCGAGTTTTCCTGGGAAAGCGTTTCATAAATCTTGCTGTTATCCCAAAATGCCTGCAGCTCTGGCTCACGCTTGACCGCGTTGGCCCGCATACTAAAGTCGGTCTTAGGCAGCAGGACGGTGTCCTTATAGCTCTTGGCGTCGGCGTTCTTGGGGTCAGTCACGGTGCAGGGAGAAAGGTAATGGGATTTACTACGCTCCCGTCATTCTGCCTTAGAACTTCCTATCGCTTCAATAGTTTTAGTTTTTTTACTACACAAACACCCATCTCAACCCGATTAAGCTTTTGTCAAAAAATATTTAATTCTACTGCATGATCTCAATTCCTGCCGTTATGGCCCAGGAGACGGACTCGGCTGTGATGCTAGTGGATGCTCTTTAACAACACATGAAGCGGTGCTTTCCAGCGAGTACTCATCAAATCATATCTAGCAAAATTAATGTTTTGAGTACCTTCTTCGGTTTAATCGGCTTACTCACAAATTCCGATGCCCCGACCATCCT
Organism: Cyanobacteria bacterium P01_H01_bin.105; assembly: GCA_039178155.1. Lineage (GTDB taxonomy): Bacteria > Cyanobacteriota > Cyanobacteriia > Phormidesmidales > Phormidesmidaceae > Leptothoe. The sequence goes on along the minus strand of JBCDFI010000236.1, from coordinate 4,577 downwards.
GGCGCGCATCCGTTCGGTAATACTATTTCCAGTACCCACGATCACAATGGGTGTCTCCCTAAAATCTGGCATCCGCCGAATTTGAGCACATAGCTCATAGCCATTCACCACAGGCATTGCCAACTGCAAAAAGATCACCTTTGGCTTGAGTTTCACCAGCTGTTTTAACACCTCAAGCGGATCGGCAATGTTGCTGTAGCGATAGCCCGCCGCTTCGATAATGGTTGCCATTTTCTGACTATTGGCCAGACTGTTATCCACATAAACAATTCTGGCATCCTTTGGGATAGTTGACTGCGCTAGCTTAACAACGATGTCATCCTGATTTGTGATTACTGATTTGGTCACCTTATCTTCTACAGACTTCAGCTGTAGTGACCGGTTGTGAATGTGGGGCAAAATCGACAGCACAAATGGCATCAGTGGCTGGTTGACCTTTAGGGCCATATCTCGCAAGGTTTGGTGACCGTTGGCCAACGCACTCAATAACTTGAATAGTCGTGGATAGGCCAGATCTTCTAGAGACGCTAGATCTGTTATCACCAAAGCATCGTTAGGACTCACCTGGGTTAGTCCAGCTTTTTCCCAAGCTCGCCATTCGTGCTTGGCCTGGGTCCAGGCTTGGATATTTTGCAAATTTACGCAGGAAGAATCACACGCTTTTTGAGACTTGATGCGATAAACCAATCCTCTACCAGTATGTTGAAAATTCAGGGTTCCCTGCTGTTGCATATCAAACAATACTTCTGATATGCACCCGGTCACGATATCTGAGAATACTTGCCGACTAAATTTCTTGCAAATAACTAGCCGAGCGAGCCGATTATAGGTCCAGTCAGAATATGCATTTAGACCGTACTTAAGTAAATTAGGGCGATGCTGCATCAGCTGACGGTACCAGCGACGTTTTGAATGGGTATGTGTATTTGCCCATACCAGCTGCCCTGCCAAAAAATACAAACGCCACTGATGGATAAGGTCACTTTTGATCGCCAAGATACCAGTCAACTGTTCCTGTCTAGCAAGCTTTATTTTTCTATCTAGTTCAGAAACAAGCAGATTTGGCGTTGCGACTTCAGCTCTCATGACTCTTATCGTTTGCAATTGGCTTGTGAGTAAACTACGTTTACAAGCACTTGACTATACGTCACAACAACACGGTAAATGCCTGAATTTAAGCTCCTTTAAATAATAATTACGCTGATATGCGTATTTTCCTCTAATTATTCACAAAGTTTTATGGGACAGACGTCGGGACGTAAGCTTTGTGAAGTTACCCTTTTTAAGATACGGGGAACATTGTAAGGGCGATTTATGTCTGGAAAGGGTTGAGTATAATTCTTGACTCAATCAGCAACCTAATTTTACGTAGATTTGAGGTTAAAGTTGTCACGCACTCTTACCTCACCAAACTTCTCTAAGAGACTTTAGAGTTTCTCCTTAAATCTCTTATGCATCTCCACAGACTCTTCAGGTGTGGGCTGTTGCTCGATGTTTAACATGTCGTCACTCAGAGTTGTCTATGGTTGAGCACTTTTGGTTCATAGGTTGGCGATAGGTTGTAACCAGTCTGTGTCATCCAGTGTCCCTGGTTTGATATTGGTAATCTTGTTGCCTGCAACAGTTTTACGGCTTCGCGGGGTACCGACATCGACATGCCAAAGGCGCTAGAAGATTGTTGTTGGCATTCGGTGCAGTGGCAGACGTAGAGGGTTAATGGCTCTGCTTGGATTTCATAACGAATTTGACCGCATTGGCAGCCGCCAATATAGGGAAGGGGCATGAATGTTGAGTCTCAAGGTTGAGTCTCAAGAGAGGTCCAAGTTAGTCCCAAAATTCGTCTTCGGGCCAGTTGCTGTCTTCATCGTCATCCTGTTGGATAGCATCTGATCGGGGTGTGCGGTCAGCCTTGGGAGTCGCAGCCGTGGGTTCGAGGTTGGCTGAGGTGTCTTTTGCAGATGAGGTTGGCGATGTGTTGATGTTTTCTGCCATGGCCTCTGGCGTTTCTATATCTGCAGCTTTAGCTGAGCTGTCGGCCACGCTCATCATGTCTGAGGTCGTGTCTGGTTTAGGAATAGACGGTGGCCTGGGGGGAAGCTCGATCATGGGCTTGGACTCTTTCTTTTTGGGAGTGACCATGTCTTTTAGCCAACCGGCAAAGATACCAACGGCAGCAAGGGGGGATGGCCGTTTACGCGGCTGAGCTGATTGAGGGGAAGCCGGTATGTCTGCTGATAAGTCGCCTTTGGCGGGAGGCTCTTCTGGAGTGTCTGCCTTAGTTATTTGTTTAGGCATTGCTGCCGGTACGACCATTTTGGGGGCAAATTCGTCTGCGGCTGGTTTTATTAAGATGGGGCTATCGGGAGCTGGCTCTTGGTCTAGGGCGTCTTCCACGCCGTCTTCTACAAACTCATAGTCCTTAGCAATAGGGCGGCTAGTGGTGCGACTGCGTTCAGACTTGCCCAATCGAATTGGTGTTTGTTGAGCTGCGGGTGTGGTTTCTCTACGTAGCAGCAAGGTTTGGTAACCCAGCCACAGCAATAGCCCTACTGAGGCTGTTTGTCCCAGCAATACCGCACCGTTCATTTGTCTGGCGCAGTACCACAGCACCACAGCATAGAACATGCCAATACCGCTCCAGAAAAAGTCTGAACGGCGATGTACCTCTGGCAGGATAAAAGCAACCAAATAAAAGGCTAAACTGCCTGCTCCGATAATGACAGCTAACACATTTGCCAGCATCCGCTTCGACTCCAGCGTGATGAACATATATGGCTGCTTGTTGATCGAGGCTGGTTTAAGGTATAGCTCTTTTGCAAAGCTCAGAGCAAATCTCTGCCAACGATCAGCAGCGCAGATTTAATTATTATCGATAAGGGACCGTAAGGCAGGAGTTTTACTTCAAAACTCTTGCCCCTGGCACGTTAAGATATCTGACCGTACTCGCTCCTTATAACCATCATGAGTAATCAGCCCCAAATTCCGGTCGTGGTCAATGGTGCTATGGGCCGGATGGGCCGTGAAATTGTTAAAGCGATCGCAACTGCCGACGATATGACATTGGTCGGTGCCGTCGATCGCAATCCTGAGGCCATCGGTCAAGATATTGGCGAAATTGCAGGCTGTGGTCCCCTAGAGGTGCCAGTGACCCATGATCTAGAGGCTACCTTGGTAATGGCCCAGAGCGAGGGCAATGCGGTGATGGTGGATGTCACCCACCCGGCCAAAATCTATGAACAGGTGCGCGCCGCCATTGCCTATGGTGTCCGACCCGTGGTGGGGACGACAGGGTTAACGCCAGAGCAAATTATTCAGTTGGCAGAATTTGCAGATAAGGCCAGCGTTGGCTGTTTGATTATTCCAAACTTTGCTATTGGCGTAATTTTGATGCAGCAGGCGGCTCTCAAGGCGGCTGAATATTTTGATCATGTGGAAATCATTGAGCTGCACCACAATCGCAAGGCCGATGCCCCCAGTGGTACGGCCATCAAAACTGCGCAAATGCTCCAAGAAGTGAAGGCGTCCTTTAATCCACCCCAAGTAGACGAAACAGAAACGCTGCAGGGCTCACGCGGCGGTACCACCGAAGAAGGCATCAATATCCACAGCGTGCGTCTGCCGGGGCTGGTGGCTCACCAAGAAGTAATGTTTGGTGCTCCCGGACAGGTTTATACCCTACGCCATGATGCTATGGACCGAGTGTGCTTTATGCCTGGTGTATTGTTGAGCATTCGCAAGGTCTTGCCTTTGAAGTCGTTGTTATATGGATTGGATAAGATTCTGTAGTTCAGAACAGTATCTACGTGTTGGATTGTCTGGCATTCAGGCCAATGGCGTCTTGGATGGTATCCAATCCGTGCTCATCAAGCTTACTCAACAGGCCTTTGAGGATATTTTTGACCATCCACGGGCCTTCATAAATCCAGCCGGTGTACACCTGTAGCAATGAAGCTCCTGCCGTGATTTTTTCCCAGGCGTCATCAGCGGTGAATATGCCCCCCACCCCGACAATGGGTAGCTGTCCATGGGTGTGTCTATAGATATAACGAATCACGTCTGTTGCCCGCTGACGCACAGGTGCGCCGCTGATCCCTCCGGCTTCCTCTGTAACTAAGTTGCCAGTAGCCTTTAAGCGTTTGGTTATCAGCTGCTCTTTGGCAATGGTGGTATTGGTGGCAATAACTCCTGCTAGATGGTGCTGTTGGGCCAGGTCTAAAATATCGTCAATGTCTTCCCAGGCCAGGTCTGGGGCAATTTTTATCAGCAGCGGTTTTTGCTGTGTGTTAGCGGTTTGTAGAGCGGCCAAGATGGGTTCAAGCTGGGAACGGGCCTGGAGCGATCTCAACCCAGGCGTATTTGGCGATGATACATTCACCACAAAGTATCCTCCCAGGGGCTGTAACCGCTGAAAGCTCTGCAGATAGTCCTTTGCCGCATCTTCTAGCGATGTCACCTTGGACTTGCCTAAATTAATACCCCTCGGGAAATCCAAGGATATGGGAATGTTCCTGAGCCGCTCTGCCAGGGCGGCAGCCCCCCGATTGTTAAACCCCATTCGGTTTAATGCAGCCCGGTCC
>JBCDFI010000235.1:0-7846 GCA_039178155.1 Cyanobacteria bacterium P01_H01_bin.105 | reverse complement strand
GATGATGCGCCCGATCTGGGAACGACAACCGGTCGTCTTGATTGGGGCCGCCGTCGATGAAGAAACTCGGGCCGAAAGTTATCGACAGCATCTGGGGTTACAGGATGTAACCTGCCTAAAATTTACACCGGATCGGCAGCAAGATGGGATTCACCTCTATACACCTGATCGCCTGCCCATGCCCAATAGCAATCAGTTTCCCCATGCCATTTTGCAAGAGATTCGCAAGCTGCTACAGCTGCCAGAAACTCGCACCCAGCCCACAGTTCTCCTGGTAGGAGACAACCCACTCAAAGCTCAAATCGGCTCGATTTTAGCCGCTGAGTATGGCTCACGAGTGCAAGTCGAACGCCCCAAAGTAGCTGGAAACGGTATTCTCGTCACTGGTTGGGAGTTTTGGTATGACTATCGTCTTCGCTGCCCGCCACCAGGGCTTATGGTGATTACTACGCTACCGATCCCCTCGCTTGAAAATCCATTAGTCGCTGGTCAGGTTGCTCACCATAAGCGTTTGCGGCAGGATTGGTTTCGGCTATTTTTACTGCCCAAGGCGCTGCAAACCCTACAACTTGCGATCGCACCCATAAGTGCACAACAAGGCAAGGTTGCACTTCTCGACAACCGAGTCAATCACCGCAGCTATGGACGAACTATCCTTAAAGCTCTCAACCCAATCGCCCAAAGCACCTACCTAGATACAAGCTGGCTAGCATCAGTAAACCAAAGGCTATAATCGGAAGAGCTAGTTCATAGATTAAGTGCGGAACCATGGGCGAGGCAAAGCGTCGACAGTCAAAACTTGGTGCAGACTATGGGCAACCCGAGCGCTTTGTTTCTTGGCTTCCCATTACTAAGCAGCAATCCAAGGACTTCGTAACTTGGAGTACTCGTGGCGCTTGGGCTGGGATTATTCTTATGATCACTTTGTGGCTAACCGTTAGATTTATCGGTCCGGCGTTTGGTTGGTGGACATTAGTTGAATAGTTTTTTTGCTAAAGCCACAGCTAATAAGTTCATATTTTTAGCAAAACCGTTACAAAGAAGACCCCATTTCTGGACAGATAAGCTTAAGGTGGCTATGGTGTGGCTAATGTCATAGTTTAATAACTAATTTCTATCATCCTAGTAATAGAGGTTTTTTAAACATTGGCCGTAATCATATTTGATTAACTTATTAACAACAGTTTTTTTAACACAATCGCTATCTAAATTACTAAGCTGGGCAGCTTAAATACGAATGTCAAAGCGATAGCAGTATCGCAGCCCCAAGCAATTACGGATTTAATACACTTTTTCAAGAGTTGATTTTTGGTCTAACAACGTCTCAAATTGAATTTGAGTTTCAGATAGCGATGTACGTAAAGATGATCATTTCGCCCTGAATTAGTTCTATCCAAACTGAAGTTCAAGAAGAGTCAGTTGAATAGTTAACAAAAAACATTAAGCAAAACTTAAAATTCAACATTACAATGTGACCGGTGGGAAGGAGAACGTCAATGTTTGTTCGACTTGCAGAGCAGCACCGCCAATTCGTAAAAGATTTGGTCCTAAACCTAAAAGCGCTAGCGATTGTCCTTGAAAATCAGGGATATTTAGCGTCTTGTTACACGTGCGGTGATCAGCTCAATAGTGCTTCATTTATGGTCAGCTTAGGCAATGACCATCTAATCCGTTTCTTAGTTTCAGACTATGGCATCACATGGACAGAAATGCGTGATGACCGCGAGTTGATGAAGCTAGAGGGGGCTGAAGCGATTAATCAGCTTCAAGAGTTAGCCAATTTAGTGAAATATCGTATTCAGCCGGTTGAATATCAGGTTGCCTATCGTTCTGCCTAAGCTGTAAGCCAAGCTCATCGTAGGTAATTTGTGCTACCAAAAAATACGCTATGATAGCCCATGGTCAATTTAGTGCAGCCACATTTTTCTTTTGTCTGGAGTCATGTCATTGAGTTGGGAACATCAGTACGCTAAAGCTAACTCGGTGCAGCTCCATTACGTCACGCAAGGAAAGGGCAAGCTTGTAATTTTGCTTCATGGCCTGTTTGAGTTTTGGTACTCTTGGCGTCATCAGCTGCCGTACTTATCCCGACATTTTAAGGTAGTTGTCCCTGATTTAAGAGGTTACAACGATTCTGACAAGCCACGGTATGGTTACGACTTGGATACATTAAGTACTGATATCCACGCGCTGATTCATGCACTGGGCTATGAAAAAGCTCACATCGTTGGTCACGACTGGGGCGGTACTATCGCATGGAACCTTGCACATCGTTTTCCCGACAGCGTAGACAAACTAGCTGTACTTAGCACACCTCAGCGATGGCAGCTTGCCCTTAGCAAAGGTCTTTCAAATAGCTGGGATCATCTGCAGCGAAACTGGCATTTAATAGCGTTACAAACACCAGGGTTGCCTCAGTGGTTAATCAAGGATAATCTAGCATCCTTGCTACAGTATCTTTTTCAACAGCAAACTGTTAGAAAAAGTGCCTTTACTCAAGCAAATACCGATTTATATCAAGCCGCACTACAAAAACCGGACGTTATTCCAGCTGTCTTACAGCACGTTCGGCAATGTCTTAATGTAAATGACTGGTTCACTCATTGGTTCACCCCTTTGCGATTATCCACAGCACCTTTATCGTCACCTACTCTATTGATGTGGGGCGAAGATGATAACTTGGTAGCAACTACAGGTGTTTTTTCTCAGGAGCTATCTAACGTAGCCTATATCAGGCGTTCTATTCCGGACTGTGGGCATTGGATTCAACAAGAAGCCCCCAACAGCGTTAACCGTGAGCTTATAGAGTTTTTAAGTTAGCTTTTGCCTAGCCATAAAGTCGACAGACATTAGTAGAGAAGATGTTGCCAATCTAAATCTAGCAAAGGCCCTGTAGAGAGCTACACAACCTAGTAAAGCAAGCATTACTTTCGGCATTAAACTGTCCGGAAGGTTAATCGTTTTTTCACAAAAACTCCGACTAAGTTCAAAGTTTTATAGAAATACAGCAGTGTAACCCGCATAATCAAAATCCTGGCAAATACTGTATCAATAGATCTATTTTTTCGTATTTATATCGTCACTTAATTAATCGGGCTCAAACTAAGCGTTCTATTTGAACTTTTTATGGCTTATCTCAACAACCTAGCTGAATATCATAAGGTATTCTCCGCTGAAGATGAGGCGGAAATGGATTCTAAGCTAGGCTTATTTCGAGCTTTCTCTAAGTTATGTGAGCATAATCGCGAACTGCTAGATGACATGATTGCCACCGATACGAGTGCCATCTCACATGTCGCCAACTATATTCAAGGCATGATTGGCGATCAGCAAGTTTATATTATTAGTAACTTGGCAACTGGTAAATCTAAAAGCTTATATTCCACAGATGGTTTGTGGACCATCGGTCGGGATCCTCGCCAGTCAGATATTGCTGTACCAGATAAACGACTATCTCGATGTCATGCTGCGGTCCAGTACAGCCAAGAGCAGGGATTTGTCATCTCTGATCTAGAAAGTACAAATGGTACCTACGTTAATGGAGAGAAACTTAAAAGGGTTTATGCATTACGCGATGGAGATCGCATTCGCATTGGCAGCTCACTCTTTCACTTCTTCCTGACAAGCGGAGTCCATACAAATCAAAGCGATGCAGCAGCATATCACTCGATAGAGAGTTTAGAAAACGGACGAACTCTACACTGAGTTTCTACGATTATTCACTGGCCACTAGGCTTCGGCTTTCTGTGATTTAGTCTTTTTGGAAGAACTCTTGGTAGCTTCAGCCACCGGTTCATTAACACTAGAATCAGCTAAAGTTGTCTCTACATCACCAATCTGCAATATTTGACGTAGCTGTTGTTCAATCTCAGTCGCGATCGCAGGATTATCAGCTAGGTATCGAATAGCATTATCACGTCCTTGACTGATATTATCTCCTTTATAGCTATACCAGGCTCCCTTACGGGTCAAAATGTCATTTTCCTCTGCAACATCGACAATGCAGCCTAGAGTAGATATACCTTCACCAAAAATGATGTCAAACTCACCAATTTTGAAGGGAGGAGCAATTTTATTCTTAGCGACTTTCACTTTGGCTCGGATACCAAACTGATCGTTACCCTTCTTCAGGGTTTGAATACGACGAATGTCTAACCTTACCGAGGCATAAAATTTCAAGGCATTGCCCCCGGTAGTTGTTTCAGGATTACCATAGGTGACGCCAATTTTTAGGCGGAGCTGATTGAGAAAAATAACGGTGCAGCCAGACTTACCGATATTACCCGTAATTTTACGCAGGGCTTGACTCATCAATCGAGCCTGCAGGCCTACATGGGCATCTCCCATTTCTCCTTCAATTTCAGCCCGAGGAACTAGCGCTGCAACAGAGTCAATCACAACCAAATCAATCGCTGAGGAGCGCACTAGCTGATCCACAATTTCTAAGGCAGCTTCCCCCGTATCGGGCTGCGAAACGAGTAAGTCATCAATATTTACACCCAAGGCTGCAGCGTAAACCGGATCGAGAGCATGTTCAGCATCGACAAAAGCTGCGACACCACCCTCTTTTTGAGCCTCGGCAATAGCATGTAGGGCGAGGGTTGTTTTACCCGAACTCTCTGGACCATAGATTTCGATGATACGCCCCTTGGGCAACCCACCACCTAAGGCTAAATCTAAGGTTAGCGCTCCAGTGGGAATCGTCTCCACTTTCATGCGCTGAGCATCCCCGAGGCGCATGATGGTACCTTTACCAAAGTTGCGCTCAATTTGATTGAGCACCATATCTAATGCTTTTTTGCGCTCGTTGTTTTCAGTGGATGTTTTTGCCATGTTGCCTAAGTTTTGCAATAAATGTGGCCGAGTTCAGCAATTATAAGCTCACAATGCGGGAGCAAATCGGGTCGGGTAAGACTATCGAGCCTTGCAAGCACATCATGCCCAACTTTGTGATTGTACCCGGAAAACATACAAATGTACTATTAAATTAGTATTTAATTCTTTAGAATGCACTGGCAATAGTTATGACAGCGGATACCTTGGACTTTAAGGCAGTAAGTGTAGCGGGTGTCACCGAATATATTCAGCTGTTGCTGGAGGGGGATGAACACTTACGTAATATTTGGGTGATCGGAGAAGTCTCCAGCGCGCGCCAGCACAGCAGTGGATGCTTTTTTACACTACAGGAAGCTGATGGATCAGCCACACTCAGTGCTGTGGTTTGGCGTAGCCAGCTACCAAAACTCAGCGTTATACCTACGGTGGGTGAACAGGTTGTTGTGTTAGGACAGCTCAAGGTTTATCCAAAACGAGGGAGTTATCAACTCACAACCTGGCAGGTGCTGCCTGCAGGTGCTGGATTGCAAGCATTACGCTATCGCCAACTGCGCAATCGATTAGCGAGTGAGGGGATCTTTGATGAAACTCGAAAACGGCCCCTGCCAGTATTGCCAACCTGCATAGCGGTGGTGACATCACCTCAGGCTGCCGCTTGGGGCGATATCCAACAGACGCTAACTCAGCGACATCCCGGATTAAAGGTATTACTATCACCCGCCATTGTTCAAGGTGACCAGGCTCCACGATCTATTGTTCAGGCTATTGAGCGTGCAGGTGCAGATGGTCGGGCCGATGTTTTATTACTGGGTAGGGGTGGGGGTGCCGTAGAAGATTTGGTGTGTTTTGATGATGAGCGAGTGGTGCGCGCGATCGCAACTTGCCCGATCCCAGTCATCACGGGCATTGGCCACGAACGCGACGAATCCCTAGCAGATCTAGTTGCTGATGTTTGCGCTCACACACCAACAGCCGCAGCAGAACAAGTCGTACCGGATCTAAGCGAGCTGCGCTATGCCCACATGCAGCAACTACAGCAACTAGCCCAAGTCACCGGAGCTCAGCTATATCGATACAAACAAACATTACAGCAGTTGCACCTCCGTTTACAACAACTCCAACCTGCTAGTCAGTTAGAGCAGGCCCAACAAGCTCAGCAATGGCGAACACAGCGACTGATCAAAGCGTTACACCAACGGCTACACACAGCACACCACCATCAGCAGCTACTGACAGAAAAGCTCGCTACCTTAGACCCCACATCCGTTCTGCGACGAGGCTATGCCCTGGTTAAAGCGACTGCTTCGGGCATTGTAATCAATCAAGCGAATACCCTTTCCCCTGGCGATCTCATCTCTGTTCAATTAGGCCAGGGGCAGATCGAAGCAGAAGTTATAACAGTGACTGAGGAGTCACAGGCCTAGGGGCCTACCCCCTTTTACTTAAAAGCTTCAGAATATAAGACTTTAAGGACGCCAGAACTTGATCACACCGTCGGTACTGCCGCTAGCCAACAAGTTGCCAGACGGTGAAAGCGCGACCGTTAGCACCGGACTTGAATGGTGATGGTTAGCCGGGATAGTCATCAGCGGCTCTTCTTCTTCAATGTCCCAAAGTCCGACATGTTGAACATTATCACCGACAAAGAGTGATTGACCATTGGGCAAAAAGGCCATGGTATTGACTCGCCGCCCCACTTCTAACTCGGCTTGTGATTCGATCTTTAATTTGCCTCTTCTAGAGCGAATTGAACGTATTTCTACCCCTCGAAAATTGCTACTGGCCAAGAATTGCCCATCGGGACTAAAGGCAACACTATCAACACCGTTACCTGTATCAATGGTGGCAATGCGCTCGAACTCTTCGTCTGGATCTAAACTCCACAGCGTAATGAAATCATCGTGACTTCCCGCCGCTAAGTAGGTTTCATCTGAGTTAAAGGTCAAAGAAGAAAAGCGACCATCTGGACGCTCACCACCATGGGAGCCGGTTTCGGGTTCAAGAACGGCCATCACACTCCGGCTCCCCCAATCCCATAAAGTTACGGTGCCATCATAATTGCTGGCCGCTAACCAACGTCCGCTAGGGCTGAACTGAACCTTGGGTGCAACACCCACATAATCTCGATCGAGTACCAGCTGAGAATTACAAACGGGTCGATCTTGCTCACAATTATTGAGATCCCAGACTCGCACATCCCCGTTGTAAGTACCAGTCACCAAATAGCGATTATCTGGGCTAAAGGCCAACGATGTTGCGTAGCGGTCGGCACCCGGAATTTGAATAAGGCGACGCATCCATCGTTGTTCGTCTCTCTGTAGCGTGTAATTCACATCCCAAACGCGAATCATGCCATCTCCCCCAGCACTGGCAAACATTTGGCTATTGGGGCTAAATGAGATCGCATTCACATTACGGCCATGCTGAATAGTCCGCAGTAACGTTAGCGGCGTGGTAGCCTGAGCAATCTCAATAGGCGATGTTTGAGCTGCAGCAGTTGAAGCTATGGCCAAAGCAGGTACGACTGTCGCTAAGCTGAGTCCGGCAGATACCCAGAGCTTTACACAGGTGTTAGAAAAAAGATTGGATAATCGCATAACAAGGGAAACAAGATTAAACGACGGTAGCCAGTAGTACCTTTGAGAAAAACCATCAAAGCTCACTGGACTAACGCATTATCTTGCCAAGCGCCGCCAACCTATTCCAAAAGCTCCAAAAAACGCTATGCCCCTTACTAAACAATAGTTTCGACAGCTTCTAGATAAGCAATACTGACCTCAGACCCACAATCTCTAAAATTCCTATGCCAAGAGCCAAGAAGTCCGATAAAACCTGGAACTATGAAACCTCCGTTGAAAAGGTAGAGGCCATCATCACCGATTTAGAGACCGGCGATCTGCCCTTAGCTAATATTTTTGAACAGTTTGAAAAGGCTGTTGCTGAACTAAAAAAATGCGACAGCTTTTTACAAGAAAAACAGCAGCACGCTCAGCTCTTGATTGAAACCTTG
>JBCDFI010000234.1:0-7936 GCA_039178155.1 Cyanobacteria bacterium P01_H01_bin.105 | reverse complement strand
GATGCAAGATCCACAGCAGTCCGTACCGTCAGATGCTGATATTGCTCAGCAGCTGGGGTGGACTCCAAAGCGGGTACAGCGTCGCTGGAGCCAAATTGTATCCAATGCCTGGAAACTGCGTAATACTAACCGCTCAGCTAAGCCTGTAAGCAAGTCTGCCGTAAAAGCAGAAGAGCAGTAAGCTCTGGTTTACATTTCCTTGAGTGCACGTCTGGAGCCTTCGCTGTTTGTGGAGGCTTTTTTCATTCCCCTAACTAGATTGCTAAGTATTGGCCTTGCCGGTTTTCTCCACGATAAAAATAGGGTCTACAGAATCTAGCTGCAGACCCTATTCGACAGGCTAAATATGCTCTAAATGTGCCTTATCCTTCGACCGCCTCAGCCCCAGTCGAAGGAGGTTCAAACTTATAACCAACCCCACGTACAGTTTGAATCAATGTGGGTTGATTGGTATCAATTTCAATCTTTTTCCGAATCTGACCAATATGTACATCTACGACTCGCTGATCTCCCACATATTCATAGTCCCAGACCTTTTGAATCAGCTCAGTCCGTCGCCATACTCGGCCAGGATGACTAGCTAGGAAGTGCAGTAGATCAAATTCTAGAGCTGTTAACGGAACTAGCTCGCTTTCAAGGGTAACTTCTCGACGGATGGGATCAATCGCCAGGGAGTTGAATGTAAGACACTGTTGCTCAGCCGCTGTGACGGGCCGCTGACGCTTTAGAATTGCTCCTACACGAACCTCAAGCTCGCCTAAGCTAAATGGCTTAGTTATATAATCATCGGCTCCTTGATTAAACCCGTGGATCTTATCTGATTCATCGGTACGGCTGGTCAACATCAGGACAAATACCCCCGTGCGTGATTGCATCTCTTTGCACAGGTCATAGCCATTGGCGTCGGGCAAATTGACATCCAAGATGACTAAATCTGGATTGAACTGTTCAAACACAGCTAAAGCATGTTTCCCGTCTTCTGCAGACTCCATCTCATAAGTCTGCTTCGCTAAAAATCGATGAATAAGATTGCGAATGGCAGGGTCGTCGTCAACAACTAAAATTTTGGCAGAGGCCGTGGTCATAATCCTTACACCAAAAAAAATACGAGTCTAGGTAAAAAGGTAAAAATAAATCTAGCGTTGCCAATCTCAGCGAGGGTTTAATCTACGAAAGTCTGACAAAAGCCACACATTCTAGATCAATTCATTCTTTAAATCAGCAACGGCGTAAATCCTATTGGCATTAGACTGCCCGTGAAGGTCTGTCTAAAGTCCTATTTCACAAGTTTTCAATAACTTCAGAAAAGTTTTACAGGGCTTCCACACCTTATCAAAGAATTCTGCTAAAAACAGCTGGTCGATTGGCACTATGCACTGCTACATCTATAAGTCTATTGAAATATAGTAAATTTATTGCCTGTGGATACAAGTAACATAGTCTGAACATCTGCGCTGACGTTTAAAACTAATCTAAATGCCGGAGATGCCAGTCAATTATAAAGATGACACTCTAGAAGATAAGGAAACTTCTAAAAAGTTATCTGACATTTCTGTTATCCTCAGCTTGTTTTTTTGCCAGGATGGTTAAACTGATAGATATTATGGGCAATGGTGTTCTGATGTGCAGTGCACTACGTGCCATAAATGTATGTCATATCATCATTTGTAATCGTCGTAATGGCCACCGTACATACTAGGTGTCGACATGAATGAGAGCAACTACAAAACGTTGGGATTGGATGAATCATCCTCGTTTGAGGAAGTTCAAGTCGCTCGCAAACGTCTTTTAGAAGAATGTGAGGGCAATCCCCAGCAAAAAGAGGCCATTGAGACGGCCTACGACGCCATTTTGATGGAACGGCTGCGGATGCGACAGGAGGGTAAAATTAAAGTGCCCGATCGGATTCGGTTTGCGGAGAAAACGTCAGAATCCTCGGTATCTAGGCCCAAGGTGTCTTTGCCTGCACCTCAGGCTCCCAATTGGCTTCAGGACTGGTTAGACACCCCCAGTCGTGACGACATTTTATGGCCATCGGTCGTATTTCTGACCCTATCGGCCCTAGCTTGGTTTACAGTCAATAGCTCTGCAACCGCTCTGGGTTTTTCTGTGGCGGCTACTATCTTTTTTATCAATCGTAAAGAACACAAATTCTGGCGTTCTTTTGCATTCGCAGCTGGTGGTCTGCTAGTAGGTGTTTTGCTAGGTCTTTTAGCGATTAATCTAATTAGTCAGCCAAGTTTGAACCTAACCGTGGAACGGGTGAATGCGATAGTCGCGATTATTACGATGGTACTGCTGTGGTTTATCAGTAGTTTCCTAAGGTAGTGAGTTAGCCATTATCAGAAATGGCTTTCATCTTCAATATTTTTGGTAATTGTGTATGGATGCTTAAGTATCTATACACAGTTTGATATGGTCGCTTTTTGATGTTTTAGCGTCTGGCTAGCTTTGCGGCTCGTTGGGTAGCGGCTGCGATCGCTTGGTCGTTAGACTTAGCCACATAACCATTGGCTGAGTAGCGATCAATATGGCGAAAAATACGAATAGGTGGCACGATACGGCAAGTATAGAATTCAACAATCATTTTGCCATTAGGCAGACGGTGCACTGTTGGGTTTAAGTGCTTAGGCTGTTCCATGCGCCATTGCCATGCCCGTTGTTTCGGTAGAGAGCCAATCAAGCGATGATGCTGCCAGCGGTGAAACTGACCACAGCGACCAAATTCCTGTAATTCTCGCTGAAAAAGCGAGGCAACCAAAAAGGAGCCAGCTGTCAGATTACCTGTAATGGCATTCATATAGTTATGTAATGCCCCTTCAGGATAGGGTGGGGTATTGTAATCACCCGCTATTGCTAAGGCTGCTTCTAGATGAGAAGTAGTACTCAACTGTTGGGTCATAGCCCAGGTGACTGAACACCCATGATTTGTATTAGCTCGTCTAATGCGGTACAGGTACGTAATTAAACAGTAATTAGGTTTGAGGGCAAGGCCGGGTAGATGTTTAATGGCTGTACTAGCGTCGGCGGTGCTAACAAACCATTGCCCCTTCATGTTAGGAGTTGACCCTTCCTCGTGGATAATTTCCCCTTTGCGAAATAGGTTACTTAAAGTCGCTAGTGAGTCAGGTTCAGACATTTCTGCAGACCCAGTATCGGGACTGTGCTCACAGGCTGGCAGTACTAGCTGTCGTTTGAGCGAGCGTCTGAGGGTTTGTAGAGAGTGGATGGGAAATTGTTGCGACGACATGGCTGTGGACGGCTGATATCCTCAACGTGCTACGCATTATCACTAATGTACATTACTTAGGACGTTGTTTGTTATCCCTTTCTTGTTATCCCTTTAATTAGGCCTAATTAGGCCGTTCCTCATTAGGAGATAACAATTGCTTTATTCAAGACTCACTATGCGTTTTTGTAATAATCGAATTCTTTGACTAACTTGTCTATGAACGGTTGGCCCAAGTATTTCAGCAATTTTGATGAGACGTTCAAATCAAAGTAATTTGATTTGAACAATTGTTTAACGAGATACTGATGTTTAACGAGGTACTGACAGCCAAGCTTGTTGACTGTGGGCTTTGTGGGTTAAATCCATTAGCAATTGTGAATAAACACCTTCTGCAAGTGATGGAGCTAATGATTGCTGATTATCTATACATGATACCCAGTGATCCACAACGCGGATAAATGGAGCGAGTCTGCCGTCATCGTAAAGCTTAGGAAATGCTAGATGGTCTGGAATTTCAAATTGGGTTAAGGGTTCACCAGCTTGGCTACCAGATAGAGTAAAGCCATGGATGTAGTCCTTTTGATTAGCGTTACCCAGTACGAGAGTCCCTTGATCTCCGTAGACTTCAATCCAGTGGCCTCGACCGGCTAAGGCAACGGCGCTGAGGGTTATCTGAACGGGTGTACCATCGACCAGCTCTAGACTAATACTGCAGGTGTCGTCAGAATCGACGGGTTTATAGTCGCCGGTGGGATCTGGGCGCTGGGTAATGGTGGTACTCAAGTTGGCAGACAGTCGTTTGACGGGTCCGAATAACCAGTCAACATAGTCGAACATATGGGAGCCAATGGACCCTAATGCGCCACCCCCTTGGTCTTTGCGAGCGTACCAGTTCCAGGCTCGTTCTGGATTAGCCCGACTACCTGCAATCCAGTCAATTTTGATCAGTCTTGTTTGACCGACGTAGCCTTCTTCGAGTAATTCTGACAAGCGTTGCCAAGCAGGAATAAATCGAAATTCAAAATCCATCACGGCAGCTACTCGATGCTGCTGAGCTAGGGCATGGAGAGCCTGGGCCTCTTGTACGTTGAGGGCAGTAGGTTTTTCTAATAGCAGATGTTTGCCGGCTTTGAGGGCTACTGATGCCATGGCGTAATGGGCAAAAGGAGGCGTTGTTACGCTAACTGCCTGTACCGCCGGCAGACTGACTATAGCTTCGATGGTATCGCAGGCATGGGGAATGCCGTGACGCTGGGCAATAGCCTGGGCCTGATTGAGATCGCGATGATACACGGCCACCACTTCAGTACGATGATGCGCTTTAAGTCCGGGAATATGGATTTTTTGGCCAAATCCTGTACCAACAACTGCAACGCCGATGGGTGCCATAGTGCAATAAAAAAATAAAAGTTACAGAGTTAATCTACGAGCCAGCCTAACGATAATCGAGGACACAGCGCTAGCCGCTACCGCTGAGCGTATAATTAAGTAGCATTAACAGAACTTTACACGCTACCGTCCAGCCATGAACAACTACTACTATTACTATCTCTTTACGCCCCCCTACTTTTTTATGGTGGCTGGTCTATTTATTGCTATCACGTCTGGGGCAGCCTTTAGTGCAGTTCTCAAAGATATTGTGGCGGCATGGCGTAAAACTCGCTCATCCGAAGTGGTTGCTAAGCTAGGGGGACTTAATATTCAGCTACCATTTTTGGGTATCTGTTCTGGGACGGCTATCTTCTTGGCGTCTGGTTTAGGCTGTTTTGGTACTCCCACATGGCTGTCTTATACAGCGGCAGCTCCACTAACGTTTCTCAGTGCGGGGCTGGTTTGGCGACAGCTGAAGAGTAATTTGGCCCTGCTAGAAAGTGGTCAGCCCCGTGCCTTTGAATTAGATTTCTTTAGCTAGGATATGGGCCTAACGGTTTTTGACGGAGCGTTGTTGCTACTGCAAATTACTGACGGATGCGGTCTAGCTGAGCTTGGGTATTGGTTACCCACTGACTGCGTCCCTGATTTATATATAGGTTGAGTGCCTGCTGCAGTACTTGCTCAGCTTCGTCAGTACGTCCTAGCTCAGCTAGGGCTAATCCTTTCGAGTAGTAGGCATGGCCAAATGTGGGATATAGCTGAATCGCTCGGTCAAAATGTTCTAGCGCTAGCCCTGACTCACCTCGGCCAAAGTGGGTAATACCCAGATTGTAGTGGGCTTCGGGATACCCACTGTCGAGGGAAATTGCTGTTTCAAGTGCCTGGACAGCCCCATCTAGTTGGTTTTGTTGCAAATAAATTAGACCAATTTGATAATGAACTTCGGGAGCCTGGGGACTGTGTTCTACAGCCGTCAAAAAAGAGGTTAGGGCCTCTGGCAGCTTGCCTTGGCGGCGCTGAACTAATCCTAGATTGTAATGGCCAATGCCCAACTGAGGTTCTAAGGTAACTGCTCGTTGCAAATAGCTTTCTGCCTGTTCTAAATTGCCGCCATCGAGCAGGGCGGCTCCAAGATTGACATAGGCCATCGTAAAGCTGGTATCTGCCTGGGTTGCTTGCCAAAATGCATCGGCGGCCGCCTGCATATTACTCTGCTCACGATAGGCCAGCCCTAGGTTGTAGTGGGCGACTGCTAGGGTCGGGTCAAGGTTAACCGCACTCTGAAAGGATGCGATCGCATCCTCTAACTGTCCTTGCTGTACATGGATAACACCCTGTTCTAGGGCTGCCTCGGCACTGCGAAAATCTTGGGCAATGGCAGGCTTAGCGGCGCTAACACTTAACGCAATCAATAGCGATAGCCCGTAGCGATGACCTAGGTTCATGTGGCGTTCCCCCTGAGTTAGCTACTTTTTGAACGATTTTCCTACAATACTTTTAGCTTGCAGTCAATCCTTTTTAAGGATATGAAATGATGCAAACCAGTGGTTCATAGCCTACCACCTAATCAGAGTTACAATATCTTCTAGATGTATCAGTAATTTCCCTTATTCCACCAAGGTGCCGTAACTAACATCACTAGGGCTCATGTGGGCATTAACGACTTCACCATCGCGAAACCATACAACCCGTTCTGTTAGTCTGGCAACCGCCGGTTCGTGGGTAACCATGACCACGGTGATGCCGCTATGATTCAGCTCAGCAAAAATCTTCATTACCTCTTCCGTGGTTGTAGTGTCCAGCGCCCCGGTTGGTTCGTCGGCCAGCAGCAGTAGCGGCCGATTGACGATGGCTCTAGCGATGGCGACTCGCTGTTGTTGTCCCCCTGATAGCTGACTAGGTTTATTGGTTAGTCGATTTCCCAGGCCGACTCGTTGCAGTGCACTGGCCGCACGTTGACGACGTTCGGCAACCGGTGTGCCAGCGTATACCATCGGCAGAGCCACATTGTCTAAGGCGCTGAGCTGGGGTAGCAGATGAAACTGTTGAAATACAAAGCCAATTTTACGATTGCGAATCGTTGCCAGTGTGTCGTCGTCTAGCTGAGCGACATCTTGACCGTCAAAAAAATAATGGCCCTGGGTGGGGCGATCCAGGCAGCCAATCACATTCATGGCTGTGGATTTACCTGACCCTGAAGGGCCCATAATGGCGCAATAGTCCCCCTGCATGATGGTCAAACTGACATCCCACAGGGCTTTTACCTCGGTGTTACCGCTGCCATAGAGTTTAGAAATGTGATGGAAGTCGATGAGGGAAGCCATAGAAGTTGTTCGAGGGTCAAATACTTCTCAACGCCACAATCGGGTCTAGCTTGGCGGCCTGACGAGCTGGAATAACGCCAAAAAATAGGCCAATACTGCCGGAAACGCCCACAGCGAGGACAATAGCGCTCATTGATGCTGAGGCTTCGAAAGGCGTCAGCAAGCTGAGTAGACCAATGCCGCTAACGCCGAGCAAAGTACCGGCAACACCGCCAGCAGCGGAGAGGATAATCGCTTCGATTAAAAATTGAACAAGAATGTCACGCTGGGATGCCCCAAGGGCTTTACGCAGGCCAATTTCTTGGGTCCGTTCGCGAACCGATACCAGCATGATATTCATAATGCCAATACCGCCAACTACTAGAGAAATACTTGCGATCGCAGCCAGCATTAATGTCAGTGCGCTGGTAATCGTATCGGTAATGGTTAATAGTGTGTCCTGGTTTTGGATAAAAAAGTCATCATCTTCAGGGCGAGTAATCCCGTGCCGCAGCCGTAACAGATTAGTAATCTGAAACTCTGCTGTTTGCATACTGTCCCCATCGCGGGCGGTAGCAGAGATAAAGCCAACCTCAATACCGTAAGGAGAGGTGCGGCCCACAATCCGACTAGCCTGGGTAGTCAAAGGAATCATCACCGCATCATCATAGTTGACCCCTAAGTTTGAACCCTGGGCTGTCAGGACTCCTACCACTTCAAAGGAGATATCATTAACACGGATTGACTGACCTAGCGGTACCTGGTCTTCAAACAGACGCTCGGCAAGAGAACTTCCTAAAACAGCAACAGCACTCGTGCGCTGCATATCCAAATCAGAGATAAACCGTCCTTGGTCTGTCGTAAAATTTCGGACAATGATAAATGCCGGGTTAGTACCAATAACGCTGACATTGGCATTGCGATTGAGAAACGTAACTAACCCCGGTGTTGTATTTTCAGCCGCAACGTCAAGCACCGACGGTACCTGAGCTGCAATGGCTTCAGCATCTTCTAAAACCAAATTACG
>JBCDFI010000233.1:0-7963 GCA_039178155.1 Cyanobacteria bacterium P01_H01_bin.105 | reverse complement strand
TGACGATTCAGATTACGAGCGGAACTTATTTAGGTGCGAAAATTTATACAGCTTGGGTTGACTATGCTACAGGGAGCGCAGTTGCTGTACCTAAAGCCTACAGTCGCAGTGAGGCCATCAGACTAGCAAAGAGTTGGGTAACTAAAAAATTTGTATTTTGATATATCAAAACCAGTCAGTGGATGCTGAATATATGATGGCTAGCGAAGATTGATCGGCTGATTCACTTGAATGATTTACTCAGCCGATTCTTCAGAGCTTACATCTTGCACTGTCCCCTCTTTGCTGTCCGGAATAAAGAGTTTTTCCAAACGCTCCTTGGACCAGCTTTCACTGACAAATGATACAGCACTGATCTCCTCTAGACGTACCAACCAAACGGTACGCCGAGAAACTTCGTCATCGGGTTCATCGTCATCGTCGGGCTCATACACGTGAACATAAACGATCTCAACACAAGTATCGTCTAAGTAAACAGGAACACCGCTTAAACCACCCCAAGGAAGTCGAACTTGAACCTCATTACCTTCCTGCATGGCTTCATCTAATCGCTGATGTAAACGACCGGAGTAGGACTGTTTTTTATCCCCAACGAAGTAAGGTACTTGCCGATTCGTCGTCATGGCGCTCCCTGTCAGCTAATGAACAAATTAGAATAATCAAAATATGTTGAACTGAACCAACGTGTTTAAGGTGCAACGGACTGCTTCTACTTTGCTACAGGTGCAGGCTGATTAACGATTGCACTTTATTCAAAAGCCCCCTAATCGACCGTTTGGTTTCTTGGAAAATCCGTGAATAATCCGCTTTTTTAAAGGGGAGCGCAGCAGTAAACTTATTAGGTCGAGCATCCGGCACACTCAGGTCAAACAATTAGCATTAACGTAACAGCGAGTATTTTTGCCATAGACTCCTCCCTAGACGCGACAGAAGATAGCTACAAGAGCTATGCCGCTGGTTTAGTAATTTTAACCGATCTTTTTGAGAACGTTTTATCTTGATTTAATTAGGCTTGATGGGTTTTAGCAACAGTCTTTTAATATGCTTCCAACTTGATTAAAGAATCTCTTCCTTTGGTATTTTGTGTGCCATTTTTGTGAAAAAGAGCTGCTGCCAATGATGGCTAATGTCAAGATTGAAAAGACTTGAAAGACTTGTTTAGAATTATTATTAATCCTGGGATATATTCCTTGAGGGTGAAGTAACCAATTTACAACCTGTCCTATAACCGGTTAGAGTACTGAACCTGGACGCTAGTATGGTTTGCACATGCTGGGGCGACACTGCGTTTATATCAGACCCATGCAGATTTTTTTTTCATAGGGGATGTAAACTCAGATTTGTAGCTTCATTTTTATACTACAGCCGTAACATTAGAGAAGCGTCCATTCCATATTCCCACACTTAAAACGATTAATGAGTCTAAATACCAAGCTGCCCACTACTGATATGCAGGTCACGAGCATCCGGTTTGAGCGGGAGCTAATTGATAAGCTTAAAACCCTAGCAGGCAGTCGTGGCTATCAGTCGCTAGTCCGAGAGGTGCTATGGGACTATGTGCGGCAGCATTCTGATGACCCTGGGTTTCAGATACAGCGTCAGCAAATTCGAGCAATTATGGCGGCTGAGGCTCAACGTCGTGAGCGCTGTGCGCTAACCGGAGTGACGATTGAACCTGAAGAAGAAATGTGGATAGCCTTTACAACGGACCATGAGCTTGTGCCATTGAGTGTTGATAGTCTGGAAGAGGACTAGAGTAAAGACGCTATTTGCAACGTCTATACATTTGGCCTGACGGAAGCGTATGTTTGATAGTCTGTCGACTGTGTGAACCTAGATAGAGTATGTCTGCGTCTGCCAATGTGTGTCCCTGTGGGAGCGGCTTATCCTACGCTAGCTGTTGTAAACCGTATTTGATGAAAGCTGATATGGCCCCCACAGCAGAGGCCTTAATGCGATCGCGATATACGGCCTATTGCAAAAGCAACGTGGATTACCTCATTGCTACGCGCCATCCATCAAAGCGTAAGTTTGATGACCGCATCAACCTGACAAAAAGTTCTAAGACCACCGTATGGGAATCGCTTACGGTGGTCAAAACTCGTCAGGGGAATAGGCAAGACACCAGAGGACAAGTTGAATTCGTGGCAGTACATAGCCAGCCAGAATGGGGCCAGCTCCATGAACGTTCACAATTTATAAAAGAAAATGGCCGGTGGTTTTACATAGACGGCGAACGGCTACCGCCAGTATTACCCAAGCGTAGTCAGCCTTGCTGGTGTGGGAGTGGTCGAAAATTTAAGCGCTGTCACGGATGAGCTAATACGTGATCTTTATACTACAGACCGCGTAGCCAATTTACGCACTGACCCTCACTTGAGGTTCGATTTATCTAGCCTACGTTAGGCTCGATAGAGAGACATCAACTAACTTTTACGGTAAGCAAGGGAGTTCAATCATGAACTGGATGATCACGTCTCCAGCTGTACGTCATAACGTTCGCACCTCGTCTGGGCTATCGGTAATCAAGGCTAGCGTACTTGCCCTCAGCGTAACGCTGGGGTCTACCTTAGGAGCAGCTAATACCGTTTTAGCCAATGATGGTGAATCAGCCCCTGCTCCAGCTAGCTCCCGATTTACCTGTGAAATTCAGGATGGTGAGTATACAGTCATGTACCGCCCCCAAAGTGAGCCAGGTCAAGCCTACCCTTGGGCTGTGCCGACAGAAATGGGCGGTGGATGGACGCCTGAACTCCGATGTGAAACCATTAGCGCTCGCTTAGAAGAGTATCGTCCTGATGGTTTAGTGGAGTTACGAACTGATGTTGAAAATGGATACAACACGGTCTGTGCAACGACTGAAGAAGAGTTAGAAAGCTGCCGAATTGTATTTACGGTACCTGTTGGTCAAGATCCAGTAGCTACCCGTGACGCCGTTTTTTCAAACATTACCCTAGCGGACGCGGGCACGGATACAAATGCGGTAAATACATTTATGGGTAGTACAAGATTGCCGGAAACCGATTTTTTAGGGGCAGGTACTCTGGACAATGAGATTTTGGGAACCGTAGGCTCAATTTTAGGAAGTCGCTCTACCCAGCGTCCAGCTAACGGGATATATCTCAAACCTTACTTAGACCCAGCGGACGGGGGTACAGGTGCCTATCTCAATCAAGCGGGTCAACGTCTCAACCCTGAGAATTTTCGTTAAAGTTAGCTAGAAAACCCAAGACAGCTAGGGCAGCTAGACCGTTACACTTGCCCTAGCTCGGGGGAAGTAGCTGATCGGACCAGAGACCTTTAGATGCTAACCATTCTCGATTAAATATCTTTGACTGATAGCGTGAGCCGCTGTCGCACAGTACCGTGACAATGGTGTGTCCAGGCCCCATTTGTTTGGCTAGGGCAACGGCTGCACCGACATTGATACCTACAGAGCCGCCCATATAAAGGCCGTCTTTATAGAGCAGTTGATAAACGACTCGCAGGGCTTCAGGATCATCGATCTGGATAGCGTCATCGGCTGGAGCCCCCTCCATGTTTCCGGTGACGCGACCGTTGCCAATGCCTTCTGTAATCGAGTTACCCTCGGACCGGATTTCGCCAGTCTTGACATAGCTATATAGACCACTACCCATGGGGTCGGCGACCACACACTTAATCTCAGGATTTTTTTCTTTGAGAAACATAGAGGTGCCCGCATAGGTACCGCCAGTGCCAGTCGCCGCTACCCAAGCATTTACAGTGCCGTTAGTCTGCTGCCAAATTTCTGGCCCGGTCGTAGCATAGTGAGCTTGACGGTTAGCTAGATTTTCAAACTGGTTGGCCCAAATTGCGTTTTCCATTTCGTCGGCTAGTCTGCCGGATACTTTAACGTAGTTATTCGGGTCTCGATAGGGAACAGCTGGAACCGTGCGGACTTCTGCACCTAAGGTACGGAGCAGGTCAATTTTCTCTTGAGACTGGGTTTCTGGAATAACGATGACGCACTTATAACCTTTGGCATTACAAATGTGAGTAAGGCCAATACCAGTATTGCCAGCAGTGCCCTCAACCACGGTGCCTCCTGGTTTTAGCAGTCCTTTTTTTTCGGCATCTTCAATAATAAAAAGTGCCGCTCGGTCTTTGACGGAGCCACCGGGGTTAAGAAATTCAGCTTTACCTAGGATTTCACAGCCGGTTTCGTCAGAGAAACTATTGAGCCGAATCAGCGGGGTATTGCCAACGGCACCAACAAAACCTTGCTTGATATCCATAGAAGCCTTCATACCATTCGTGTTGGGTAAGCAGTCTTTTTATCCTAATGGGGAATGGGTCACGGAAGATGGCTGAGTGTGGGAAATTTTGGGAGTCCGCAGACCTATGACCAAAGACTAAGATCAAGCGAAGTCTCTAAGGGAGGCACAGCATCAATCAAGCCTGCTTTGGCTAGCTGTTGAGCAGATTGCTGCCAGCGAATGGGGTCGAGAATGCCAAGGGTGTGATCGCCACGTTCTACATAGCTAGCAACGATTTTGAGGGACTGGGTCTGGTATTCGACATCTTGATAGTCGGGGTCGACGTATTGCTCAACTAAAAGTTGAGCGGTCTCGGCAGGGTGATTAATGGCCCAGCGCCAGCCAGAGAAGGTGGATGATAGAAAGCGCTTTATCCGTTGAGGGTGCTCAGCTAGTAACTGCCTGGGGGCAAAAATCACTTGGCTGTAGGCGTCAAAGCCATAGTCATGAAAGGTCAGCAACATAGGGGTTTGATCTAAACGACGCGTAAACTTCAGCGGTTCGTCTAGGGCGTAACACTGGACCGCATCGAATTCACCGTTGATCAGACGCTGGTACTTATCACGATATGGAATGGTGACAATATCGATCTGATTGGTGGGGATGTGGTGTTTGGCTAAAACGAGTTCTAGAGCTTTGCGACCATCGCTATGGACACCAATCTTTTTGCCTGGGAGCTGCTGGAGATTGCTTAGATCGTTTTGAGGCAAACTCATTAGGGATAAGGGCGAAGCTTGGAGCATGGTTGCGATCGCAACTACTTCTACTCCCTTAGCTTGAGCCGCCAAAATCAGTGACTCCTCAGCACAGCCTAAGGTATGTGGCTGAGACACTACAGTTTGAACCACATCCATATCCGGTAAAGCCGGATTTAGAGTGACTGCCAGTCCCTGCCGCCGATAATCACCATGGGCTTTTGCCACACAAAGTCCCGCAAACTGAGCATTAAGTCGCCAGTCAATTTGCATAGTCAGCGGCTGCAATCCACGCCAAGGAATCACCCCAACTCCCGCCTGTAAAATCCCCGCTTGCAAAAAAACACGACGCGATATCATGCATCTCTCCAGAATAATGACCTAAGCGCTTTCTATCGTAAAGATATTTAAAGAACATTAACCTGAACCTCCATTCAAATCCTAAGTTTTCCTTAAAAAAAACTTCCATTGCGGATGTGGAGTTAATCAAATTCGGGCAATCTAAATCCGTGAACACTGAGTAGGCAATTTTAATGGGTCGAAGCGGAGCAACCTTTGAACCACTGACGAATGGACATCAGCTTTGGACGTCACTATTCAATCATTTAAGGACCGCGGTTCATCTTAAAACCCTTCATGGTCGGTGGCTTTATGCCAATGACGCCAACCATCGTCTGTGGAATCACGGCCCACTTGAGGAATCTAACACTAACCAGAGAGCCAAGACCGATCAAGATCTATTGCCCCCAGATCAAGTTGCAGACTTTGCCCAAGCGGATGCGGAAGTGATTCGCCATCAAGATTGTGTCGAATTCACAACTCGATACTCACGCTATGCCAGTACAATTTTTGTCCGCAAATCTCTGGTCTCTTTCATCAAAGGCAATCAGTTGATCTTAACGGAGTGTCAAGATATTACAGGCTGCTATCAGTCGCAGCCTACGGTGGTAGGGACAAACGCTCTAAAGGATGCCCTGCAAGAATTACAACAGACCCAGCTGCAGCTTGTTCAGAATGAAAAAATGTCAAATTTGGGACAGCTGATAGCTGGGGTTGCCCACGAGATCAACAATCCAGTCAATTTTATCTACGGCAATATTCAACATGCTCAGACCTACGCTGAAGAATTAATGACACTAGTAGGTGCCTATCAGGCTACCTATACTGAGCCCATAGACGCGGTGCAAACGATGCTAAACGAAATAGACTTTGAGTTTCTCTCTGCCGATTTCCCTAAAGTTCTAGCCTCTATGCAAGTAGGGGCCGAGAGAATTCGAGCCATTGTGTCATCACTACGCACATTCTCGCGGATGGACGAGGCAACAACAAAGACAGTTGATCTCCACGATGGAATAAACAGCACGCTCATGATTCTGGAGCATCGATTTAAGGCTAGCAACCACCGTCCTGCCATCGGTGTTCAAAAACACTATGGCGATTTACCTATGGTGGAATGCTATGCAGGACAGCTAAATCAAGTCTTTATGAACCTATTGGTCAATGCTATCGATGCCCTTGAAGAAGCTCTTGAGCAAAGTACATTGACAACGCCGCCACAAATTACTATTTCTACACGGCTCGAACAACAACAGATTGTTGTTGCCATTCATAACGGTGGCCCTGGTATTCCACTTCATATACAGTCCCGGCTATTTGATCCATTTTTCACCACTAAGTCCGTTGGTAAGGGTACTGGCATGGGATTATCCATCAGCTATCAAATTGTTAATAAGCGCCATAGGGGCCAGTTAGCCTGTGAGTCAAGTGATGAGACAGGGACTACGTTCACCCTAAAGATCCCTGTTGACCAGCACTCTTGTGCCAAGGTGGAGCTAATATAAAACCAGCATTAAAAAGAAGATAAAAAAAAGGATGCCCCCATGGGACATCCAAACATGCAATCAAAACAGCCAATAGAGTAAATATGATGGCTGCAGAGTTAATTCAGAATTATTTTCTGCCTTACTTGTTAGGCTGGGGAGTCATACGCAGATAGGGCTTAACCTCTGTAACCCCCTTAGGAAACTGTTGCTTAGCATCTTCAGTAGAGATTGAAGGCACAACAACACAGTCGCCACCATCTTGCCAGTTAGCAGGAGTCGCTACCTTGTGGTAGTCAGTGAGCTGCAATGAATCAATAACGCGTAGAATCTCATCAAAGTTACGACCAGTGCTAGCTGGATATGTAATGGAGAGACGCAGTTTTTTGTTGGGATCAATAACAAATACAGATCTGACCGTCAGAGTGTTGCCAGTGCTAGAGTTGGGGTGAATCATCCCGTATAGCTCGGAGACTTTTTTGTCCTCATCAGCCAAGATGGGATAGTCCACGTTGGTGCTTTGGGTTTCGTTGATATCACCAATCCAACCTTTGTGGGAATCTACACCATCAACGCTGAGGGCAATGGTTTTAACATTGCGCTTGTCAAACTCAGCCCGATATTTAGCGACGGTGCCTAACTCAGTAGTGCAAACAGGCGTGTAGTCAGCTGGGTGGGAGAAAAGTACGACCCAGCTATCGCCAGCCCAATCGTAAAAGCTAATATCTCCAGCGGAAGATTTTTGGGTAAAGTCTGGGACTTGATCCCCTAGTTGAAGAGCCATAACTGAATTTCCTATGTTTCCTTACGTCGAATACCTGTGCAGTAAAGCCCAATGCAGGGCTCCTCTAGCAAAGCATCTCATAAACCCCGGTATTCCGGTCGGAGTTTAGATGATTCTTAATTATCCTAGCGTGGAAGGACTCAAATGGTATCAACTGCAGCAGTCGTCTACGGGTAAATATGTATATTTTTTAACTTTGTGATTAGCCCTGACTGGACCCAAAATCCATATTCATCAAGGTGTTTACCAGCTGCACATAGGCAACGGCAACGTACCAGTAAATGTCAGGGCTTGGTATGAGTGAGGTGAATACCAGCCGAACACTGGCGAAGTAATCATCCACCAGTCTATGACCTTCTGCTCATTGGCCCCAATACCCATTAAGCT
>JBCDFI010000232.1:0-7999 GCA_039178155.1 Cyanobacteria bacterium P01_H01_bin.105 | reverse complement strand
TTTTGCCCTGTCATGAGCACCAATCGGCCCTGCTCAATAATTTTTGCTTCGCCAGCGCCGCCGCCGATGGTGTCAAAGGTCCAATCTGATCCAATCAGCATTTTCGCCCCGACTTCTCTAGGTACCGAGCCCTTGATCGCTATGACAGTAGCAACAACAACGGACTGTGACTGCAGTTTATCTGTCAGTTTTTGGTAAAAGTTAAGCATCATAGACCTAGGCCAACATCAGAGAACACATTGCCTCTGAGTTTAGCGAACGTCGTTTTTAGTGCGCTATTAATAATGCCTGGTCTATCAACTGATCAGCCCTTTAGATAACAAACGCGAAAAGCCTCCAAACTACTATGTTTGGAGGCGTGCTATGGAAAGTCTTTTCGGAGGTATCCTAACCGCTTAAACTACAGTAAATGCAGTTTCAATTAAGGCTGAAGCCGTTACGCTAGAAAGCAGCGCCAGGTCTTCTGTACCAAAGGAAATCACTGCCGTACCATTACGCTGACCAATGGACAGCTCGGAAAAGTTCAATCCATCGGCTAGACCAATCAGGTCAGTGCCCACTTCAAAGTCTAGGATAGTATCTGTCCCCTCACCGGCAGCTAGAACAAAGGTATCGGCACCACGACCGCGACCAGCATTGTCACCGACTAGGGTATCGTGACCCAAACCACCTCGCAGTAAGTCATCACCGGCATCACCCCAGATGTAGTCATCACCGGCATCGCCGAATAACTCATCGTTGCCACCTTTGCCGCCGATACGGTCGTTACCGGCACCACCAAAGATCAGATCGTCGCCACCAGCATTACCCTGGGCGCTGCGAAGATTGAGGTCACCCCGAAGGATATCATCACCATCACCGCCTGTGATCGTGTCATTGCCCAAACCCCCTGCGATCGTGTTGTCGCTGATGGTACCGACCAGCATATTATCAGCTGCATCACCAACCGTTACCGATTCTGGTATTGAGGCAATCCCCAAACGAGAATCTAGCTCCAGGGGTTCATCTAGCTGTAGAACAATGATTTCATTGTTGTCAATTATTTCACCTGAGAAATCACGACCAATGGAGAACGGATAGTTATTGTCGTTAGCCACCAGAATAGTATTCTCGTCAAGGACGAGTACATCTTCAATGGTGACAAAGGGGAAAGAGAACGTGGTACTGCCATCACCATTAACATCGTTGGGATCGGCGATGTTCAATAGATCAGCTACTAGTTCTCTTTCTACAAAGCCGTTGTCGTCAACGTTGGAGATATCTATACGGTAGATACGCTTGAATTCTGCATCTGCACCCTGACGACCATCTCGCTCAATGACTAAGAATTCATTCTCATTGATCGGCGTTAAGTCACCAATGGCATGATTGGCTGCATCCATCTGATATAAACCGACGATGCCCTCAAAAGAACTGCTGGCTACATCAAATTCATAGATGCGAAGAGATCCTTCAGGATCGCCCAATACAGTTCCTTCTAACATGGGATAGAGAGTACTCCGGTCAGGGCTAAAGCCCATTCCTTCGTAGCCCCGCGAACCTCGCAGGTTAGCAGCTTCTTCAGCAGTTTCAAACTGTTCGACAACAATTCGTCCAGTTTCAGGGAAGTCGGTAAAGAATCCATCCACACCTAGTTCAATCAGCTGACGAAACTCTTCTCCAGATGTCTGAGGAGTACCGTCTTGATTGAGAGTGAGAAAACGTTCTTCATCTCGTAGGGTATAAGGATGCACCTGTAGACCCGCATCGTGGGCAAACTCGACTAGGGGAAAGATTTCTCCAGTAAGACGAGTGGTGATTTCCGCTACGCCGTCACCGTTGCCGTCGACGGGTGTATCGATGGGTTCACGGAGCAGGATATTGTTTTTCCAAGGGCCAATACCATCAGCATAGCTGCTGATTTCAGTGATTGCCTCGGCGTTGGCTAGCGAGTTGTATCCTGGATTTTCAAAATCTAAGAACGGTAGCAGGTCACCATAAATCGCTTTTTGCTCAGCTGCGGACAAATTGGCGTTGACTACTAGGTCATAGGGGACAGAAAAGCCGCCACCGCCATCGTTGATAAAGCTGCCCTCAGTATCGCCAAAGAGCTGTACCAATCTGAGATTGTCTAAACCAGCTGCGGGCAGAAGATCGGTCCGCAACTCGATCAGGTTTTGGATTTCAAAGGACTGAATAAAGATGAGATCGCGATCGGTAAATCCAGTATCCACTAGTGTTTGCACCAAAGGCTCTTCTAAGGACAGTCCTTGCTGGTCAAAAAAGGTAGGATGCTTGGTTTCAGGATAGATACCGATCTCACGACCTATCTCTGCACTAACATCCTGCACCAGCTGAATGACTTCTTCAAAGGTGGGAATTTGAAACTGGCCATCAAACTCATCATTCCGGAAATCACGAGACTGCACCGCTCGCAGCTGTTTGATTTCTGCGAGCGTAAAGTCTTCAGCAAAGTAGCCAGTAACGTCTTCTCCATCCAACATTTTGGTGGACATACGCTCAGGACCAAACACCTCAGCCACATTAGTGGTGTCATCAAGGAGAGGTTCATGGCGAGCAATCAGAACACCATCAGAGGTGATAACCAAATCTGGCTCAACAAAGTCAGCCCCCTGGTAAATTGCTAGACGATATGCCTCTAAGGTGTGTTCAGGAAAATCTCCACTAGCACCCCGGTGACCGATTACCAAGGGTGTTTGACCGTTGAGAGTATTAAAGTCAAAATCAGGATTGTTGGGAGAGCGTACTTCATCAGAGGTTAGCCGATCTACCACCGGGTCTCCAGTACGAGGAAAATCCGTAAAGAAGCCATCGGCACCAATATCTACTAGCTGTTGAAATTCTTGTTCAGCAGTTTGAGGCGTGCCGTCGGGGTTTAAGGTTAGAAAACGCTCTTCATCTCGCAACGTATAGGGATGCACCTGTAAATTAGCGCCATGGGCGTCCTCAATGAAAGAGGTCACTTCCCCTGTGAGCTGGGTAGTAATTTCTGCCACCCCATCACCACCGACCGGAGTCTCTAGAGCTTCCCTCAGCAGAATATTGTTCTTCCAAGGCCCTGCACCTTCGGCATATTGCTCACTGATCACCTGTAAAAAATCAGGGCTATCTAGATCACTATAGACAGTAGTGCTTGAGAGAGAATTTTCAACAGCAGCTAAAAAGTCCGTGCCATAAATAGCTTCTAAGTCGTTCCCCTGCTCCACATTGAAACGGATATCAAATGGAGCTGAGAAGCCCTGATCGACCGGGGCATCGGGTAGTGTATTGCCGTAAAGCTGCACCAAAGGAATATCGCCCAGACCTTCGGCATCTAGCTGGTCTTGGAGTTCAATCAGATTCTGAAACTCAAAGGATTGAATAAAGATGCGATTGGGATCGGTGAATCCGGTGCGCTGTAGAGTTTCAATTAGTGGCTCTTCAAGAGACAGTCCCTGCTGGTCAAAAAAGGTAGGATGCTTAGTCTCAGGATAGATGCCAACTTGTACACCGGTTTCCGCTTCGACTGCTTGAATCAGTTCAATGACTTCTTCAAGTGTGGGAATCTGAAACAGACCATCGAAAGCTGGATCGCGAAAGTCGCGAGACTGTACTGCACGGAGCTGTTTGATTTCTTCTAGGGTAAAATCTTCAGCAAAATAAGCGGTAACCTCAACACCGTCCAATATTTTGGTGGACATGCGCTCAGGATCAAACACATCGGCCACATTGGTTGTGTCATCTAGAATGGGCTCGTGACGTGCAATCAGAACACCGTCAGAGGTCGTTACCAGGTCAGGTTCGATAAAGTCGGCTCCGGCTGCGATCGCAGCTCGATACGCTTCCAGAGTATGCTCAGGAAAGTCACCGCTGGCTCCCCGGTGGCCGATCACTAGAGGATTTTGGCCATTAAGAGTATTGAGATCCACCGGATTGGGAGTAGCAATAGGCGCTTCTAGCAGCTCACCACTACTATTGAAGTGTAATAGGTAGGGACCAAACTCTTCCCCAACCCAAATATCACCGCTACCATCAATAACAAACGACTCAATATCAAAATCAGCACCGGTTAACAGTCGTTCAGCACTGTCCTCATTTTGAATGTCAAATGAAATTAGATTGTTAGGATCGCTAAGCTGAACAAATCCTTGAATATCGACGCTGCCGTCACCGCCTTGACCCATAAAATTGGGTCTAGCCTGATAAATTCGCAACAGATAGTCAGCGCTATTGCTCTCGCCACCAAAACCATTGTCAGACAAAAACCAGAATGTTCTAGCGTCAGTATCAGGCGCAAACTGCACCCCACTAAATCCCTGTACTGGCTGACCATCGAAGGGACCGGTCAGACCATTGGCAGAGATAGGCTCAATCCGATTGACCGCATCAACACGACCATTGTCTGCACCAGATGCAGGGCCGTCAGCGAAAGTGTCGGCGGGTAGGGAAGCAAACCCTCTTAAGGTAACCATCTTTACCTCTAAATTATGATTTGTAGATAACTATTGATATGGAGAATGTCAACACTTCAGCAAAAGAAGTAACAATAATCTCCATCTTTTCGGACTGTGAAATCCCCTTCAGTAATATTCCGGAACCAGGTTAACAGAAGTTTTTTAAACCATTAAACAAACACATTGTATTTGGCTAACAATCAGCTAAGGAACAAGACAATCAATAACCGATCGTACTGAGACCTTGGTTATATTAAGCACTACTCTAAAAGAAACCCTGAGGGAGGAGATTAACAAACAGACGATATCAGTATTACGATAAAAACCCTGCCGATAAAACTACGAGCAGGGTTTGACAATTGAGAAATCCAATCAGGCCAATCGCGACTATGGCCTAATTTAGATCCCTAAGCATCATGCTTTTGGCGTTTTGCCAGGGCAGCACCACTCGCCAGAGTCAGAAGCCCAAGAAGAGTAGCAGGCTCAGGAACAGGTTTAGGATCTGATACAGAAACAGTGCCTGCAGCCAATACATCACCAGTAACGGATGTAATTGCACCAGGAGCAAAGGTATCTACAAACAAAAAGTCAAGATCGATGAGTGCTACATCAGAGATATAAACACCCTCAGACGTACCTGCATCAGGCACATTAGGAGTCCCATCTACAAAGAAGCCAGACTCACCAAAGAAAGACTCAATCTCACCGTCAGAAGAAGATAGCGTAAATGCCTCTACTTCACTGTTGCCACTCCAGACCCATTCCCAAGCACTAAACTCATCACCAGAGACAAAACCATCGGTAGCGGTTATCTCGTCAGCAACAAAGAAACCACTAATGCTGGCATCCTCAGCAAAGAAACCAGTGTAGTCAACATTCCACTTAAATAGAGCTGCCTGAGCAGGTGCTGCAAAAACAGCAGAACTCAATACGGCAACCGCCAAAACAATTCGTTTCATAATTCTATATTGTTGATCAATAAAGACGCGATAGACAGAACCGCGCTAAATCCCCCATTCTTTTGGGTCCTGACTGTTGTCAGGACCCAAAAAGCTATTATTGACTACGAGCCAACAATGCCGCCGTCTTTACGGGTGATGACAATCGTACAGTCGCGAGGAATCGTGACACCATCAGTCGGTGCCGGGAAGTTGGTTGCCGTTGGATCGCCGTTACCAGGATGCTGGGTGTTAATGAACAGAGTCCTGCGATCGGGCGTATATGCGATACCTGTGATTTCATCGCCACTAACACCAACAAAGAGACGACGAATCTCACCCGTGTCAGGATTAGCAACTAGACACTGGTCTTGCAGCCCTTTCTGCTGACCACCGTCGGTTTCAATGAACAAACGCCCATCGGGGTCAGCCCATAGACCATCGGGATCGCTAAATGTGCGCTCGTCACCTTCAGCGTGCGTCTCATCTGCAAAGATGATGTGCTCCCAGGTAAATGTGGTTCCTACGTGATTATTGGAGTCTCTTGTTTTCAGAATGTAGCCATCGGGGTTTGGTGCCCGGAGGTTGACAGCATCCGCTGTTCCACGTCGGCTGTTGTTGGTCATCGCCCAGAAACAATCACCCGTTGGTCCGACAGTTACCCACTCAGGACGATCCATGGGTGTGGCTCCCAAGATGTCAGCTGCCACACGAGTAAATACTAGGACATCTCCCTGATTTCTAAATAGAGGCTGTCCCTGATCGTCTACAGCATTACGGATGGCAGGGTTGCTATAGGTGATTTCCATCCACTCACCGGTATTATCGTCGTTGAACTTCGCAACATATAGTTTGCCGTAGTCCAATGGACTTAAACCACGAGCACGCATAGAGCGCCAGCTTGTCTGAGAAACAAACTTATAGCAGTAGTCAAAGCGCTGGTCATCGCCCATGTAGCCTACGAAACGACCACCTGCACCGACGGTCCCGCCAACGCCTTCATGCTTAAATCGACCCATTGCCGTCCGCTTCACAGGCTTTGCAGTCGGATTTTCTGGATCAATTTCAACAATCCATCCAAAGCGATTACGCTCATTCACATAACCAGGATTAGAGGTATCACAACGGGGGTCAAAAACAGTGCCACTGGTACCAGCCCATGCATACCCAAAGCCTTCAGCTGTTACACCGTAGCGCTCATCAGCCCCGGTGAGAGGACTCCCCTCACCCAACGCAGGGTCATCGGGAGCGCTAGACTGGTCAACCTGAGAGTTGTTGAAGTAACCGTTAAAGTTCTCTTCACAGGTCAGGTAAGTGCCCCAAGGCGTGAAGCCGTTGGCACAGTTATTGACAGTTCCCTGGAACTCATTACCAGCAGAATTTTGCAATAGAGGGCTATTGGCTGCAGGACCGCTGAAAGCGACCGGTGTGTTGAAAGTAACTCGACGATTCTTGGAGCTGTCCAATACAACCTGCCACGTACCGTTAACTTTCTCAATTTCCACACAGGCAACGCCGTGGGCATGCTGCATCGTGCGAACGTCGGACACCGACTCAGGAAGATCCTTGCCTAGCACATGGGGGGTACGGCCAAACTCGTGGTTAATGCACAGTACACCCTTTGTGTTGCTGGTGCCATTTTCAGGAAAGAAGTGCATGCCGTCGTGACCAATACCCACCTGCTTTAGCTGAGCATCAGCGGTGGTTCGGTTGACTGGGTCACCTGCATATTCTGGAACACCAGGCTCCAGTGGAGTTCCCCAAGGAATTAGGACATCGTACTGATAATCAGAGGAGATGTGGGGCACTGCGCTGTCCACAATAGCCTCTGCAATAGTCACTGGACTAAAGCCAATCTGAGGGCTAAGGCTCTGAGCAAAAAGAGACCCGGTGAGACTACTAGTTCTAGAAGAACTGGCGGCAGCGGCTTTAGTGGTTAAACCGTTGCCTACAAGTGAACTAGCAAAACTTGCAGCAGACAAGACAGCGCTGCGCTTCAGCAGATTGCGCCGTGACATACTTGCCTTCAATACATCCTGAAAAGGACGATTACCCGAGCGGTTGCTGGGCTTTTCATCATGAAGCATGGATTTTGTTCTCCTCTCTTAGAGCGCAGTTACACCATCAAGAAACATGAGATATCGAACTCTCCCATCTAGACTGGTATCTAGATTCTTGTGAATATAGAAGAGCTCTTTCTGTCGAAAGACCTTATGCGAAACGCTAATCTATAAGATCTGCATAAGCCTGTATGGTTCTACCGTTGAGCTGACCAGCATCAAACTGTCGATCAAACTGAGCAGAAATATCGCTTGACCTGCTATAGGTCGTTTGGCGTGGACTCGCAACAGCTACTACCTGAGTTGGCTGACTATCATGCCTTCGGAGCAAAGCATAAGCACCGTAATACTTTGACCAAGCACGGACTTGTGGATTCTCCTGCCACTGTGTCCGAGAAACAGCTGTGGCTAAAACAGGTATGACATCACCATTACGATTGCCCAACACAACGATTTCAATCTCAGCAAGGCTAGGATCAGCATCGAAGTGACGGTTTATCTCTTGGTTAGTCATAGACTCAGCTCGACTAATTAAGTCATCGCTAGAGACCTGGCTATAAATGGGCAT
>JBCDFI010000231.1:0-8029 GCA_039178155.1 Cyanobacteria bacterium P01_H01_bin.105 | reverse complement strand
TTGAATTAATCAAGGGATCAAGCTTATGACCAACCATCTGTCTCAAAATATTGGACTAAGGGCGAGAGTGACAGAGCTTACAGGTCTACGTACAGGTCATGTCATTGCCATTGGAGTTGCCACAGTCGCTCTCACTCCAGTAGTCTTGCCAATGCTGCGTCCCGTACTAAAAGCCACGATTAAGACTGGTGTGACCGCCTTTGAAAAAACAAAACAGGCGATCGCCGAAACCGGTGAGATTTTGGCTGATATTGCTGCAGAAGCACAGGCAGAGGCCAGAGCAGAACCCCTGGGAGCTATCCCCCCGACATCATCTACTACAGGAGTCGCTCAATCATCGTCGATGCAGAATTAATGGCTTAGTTAGCAAAATCATGTGATGCACAACATCTAGAGAGAATTTTAATTATGGTTGCCATCAGTGAATCACCGACCTTACCTACACCAACCACTACAGTCCAGCTAGGAAAACTCTTGGACGAATATAGTGAGGTGGCGGTAATCTTGCCAGTTTTAGCCGGTTTGTTAGTGACCAGCCGATTGCAGTTGCGTGGTGCCAACGCTCTAATTGTCAACCTAACGATTGCGGCCATCTCTCGGCAGATTATGCATCAGCTCAAACATGAAGCGACTGCCAGTCCACCAGACGCTAACGGTGCTAGCGCCGCACCTGTGAGTACAAGAAGTGCTGAAGTAAAGAGTGCTGAAGACGACTATAAAGTCCTCCACTCTGTACCGGGACGCCTGCGGTTACAAGTTTCTCAGCTACGAGAGGATCAGATCTTTGCTAAACGTCTAGAAACCTTACTTTTAAGTGACTCGATAGTTTCAAAGGTGCGGATCAATCGAGCGGCAGCCTCAGTGGTAATCCACTATAGCGACAGCGGTCTATCGGAGCTAGATCTAGGGTTGCGGTTACTAAAAATACTGGATCAGGCTAAGCAAACTGAGACAACCGTTGTCTAAAAGACTATGACTGAACAGCATTTACCCGTGTTCTCCAGCCAGAACAATGTCCAGCTGCCCGCCCGGACTGCGCTGGCGTGGCAAGTGGTACATCATCTTCCAGGGCGGCTGCGGTTGCGGATTCCGGCCCTGGGGTTTGCGAGTGAATGGGATTGGCGCAGTTCCCTAGAACAAACCGTGGGTATCCGATCCGTGCGGATCAATCGAGCCGCATGTTCCCTAGCTATTTGCTACTGTCCAGAGATTGAGCCCACACTACAGGAGCTATTAGTTGAACTTGAGGCACACTACTGGCGACAGCAGACCCTACCCTCTGAGAGGTCGTTTGAGAGTCCGACCAGTCAGGTATCCCAACAGATATCGCCAACAGAAGCGGGACAATGGTCGGGGTTAAAGCTACCGTTACTGGCAGCTGGTTTTGCCTTAGCCAGTCGACTGTCATGGCTGCCCGGTATGCGCACAGCAACTATCTTGACTCTTTTAGCCGCTACATTTCCCGTTGGCAGACGAGCTATGGATAGTTTAGTTGTCCACCGTAAATTTAATATTGACTGTTTAGATTTGCTAGCCCTCAGCCTGGGGGCCTGTCAAGGCAAATTGCTTACACCGGCATTGGTGTTGACCCTGCATGAATTAGGAGATGCCATTCGAGAGCAGACAGCTCGCACAACAGCGGTGCAGGCGGCTAATCTAGAGGATGCCATTGGTCACTTTGCCTGGATAAAAGAGACACCTGACTCACCGCCGCATCAAATTCCTAGCGATCGGGTGCAGGTGGGCCAAACGGTGGTGGTCTATCCCGGTGAACAGATTCCGGTGGATGGTGTTGTGATTAGAGGGGACGCCATCATCGATCAGCAGAGCTTGACGGGGGAGGCGATGCCGGTGGTGGGCCGAAGCGGTACGCAGGTGTATGCGTCAACGTTGCTCCGGTCGGGACAGTTATTTATTCGAGCCGAGCGGGTGGGTTGTAACACGCGAGCGGCGGCGGGGTTAGAGCTGCTGCGGCAGGCCCCGGTCTATGATACGCGAATGGCCAACTATGCCCAACAGGTAGCCGATCGTTTGATTCTGCCGTCATTATTGTTGGCGGGTATTGTTCTACTCACAACCCACGATACAGCTCGAACCGCTTCTATTTTAACCCTGGATTTTGTTACGGGCATTCGCGTCTCTATTCCCATGGCTTTTTTAAGTGCCCTCAACCACACCACTCGACACGGTGTTTTAATTCGCAGTGGACGCACTCTGGAGCAGCTGGCCAATGTCGATACGATTGTTTTTGATAAGACGGGCACATTAACCCAGGGACAGATTACGGTCGTGGATATTCAACCCGCAGCCGCTTATTTAACCAAATCTAACATTTTACAGCTGGCCGCTTCTGCAGAACAACGGCTCAATCATCCGGTGGCAGAGGCTATTGCCCAGTATGCTAGCACTCAGAATATTCCGTTATTAACAAGAGAGTATTGGACCTATGAGGTGGGTCTGGGGGTTAGAGCCCACATTGAAGGCCGAGAGGTGTTAGTCGGTAGCGAACGCTTTTTGCGAGGATCAGGCATTCAGTGGGCTACTTGTGCCACTCTCTCCGCAACCGAGATCGAGACAGCCGCTGCCTCGCTAATATATGTTGCCTGTGATGGTCAGTTTCAGGGCACCATTCGCTATAGCGATCCGCTGCGCTCAGAAAGTGCTGATTTAGTGCAACGATTGCAAAAAGAGTATGGAATCGGCCTTTATTTACTGACGGGAGATAATCCACAGCGGGCATCTCAAGTGGCCAGAGAACTGGGACTTCCCAGCCAGCATGTGTATGCTGAGGCGTTTCCTGAACAAAAGGCACAGATTGTCCGAGACCTGCATAAATCTGGTCATACGGTGGCGTTTGTGGGCGATGGTTTAAATGATTCCATTGCCCTGGCCTACGCGGATGTTTCTGTGTCGTTTGCTAGAGGCGCTGAGGTGGCACGCGAGACGGCAGATGTTGTGCTGATGGATAATAATCTACTAGATTTTTTGGAAGTACTTGCGATCGCACGCCAAACCCGCACCTTAATCGACCAAAATATTGGTCTGGTGGTGCTTCCCAATCTGGCAGCCCTAGGCGTTGCCACTACCCGTGGTCTCAATCCCTTAATGGCCACCGGCATTCACAACGGGTCTGCCATCATTGCGGGTTTAAATAGCCTTAGACCCCTATTGCAGCATCAGCTCAATCCTCAGCGGATGGCAAGCTAGAGAAATTCACCTTAATCTTTAAATTAAACCAAATAAAACTAGGTAGAATAGTCTAAATAGGAATAGCAGTCATTAACTAGCCTAATGTAATGGCTCTCTATCAGTTAGTGACAATAGTTAGCTTTAGATTTATGCAGCGATCAAGGTCAGTTTTATGTCTCTTCTTCATTTAGAAAAATCTGTTCTCAGATTTCACTTTCGAGAGCTTTTAGAAGATGGCCACGGAGGCAGCCATCTAGCATTAGTCGGTCTTGGTGCTGTCTTACTGGGCCCCAAGCTATTGCCAACCATTGCTAAGGTCTCGCGACCAGTGGCTAAAAAGCTGCTCAAAAGTAGTTACTCCTACCGTCCCCAGGTTACCCTCAGTGAGTGGGTAACCCAATCTAAACAACGCTCCACTCAATCTTTCTTCGCCGAGAAACAGACCCCAAATACGCCTGAGCAGAAGCAGGGTGCTTAAACCCAGAGAGAGATTAACAAATTAGCCGTTGCTAATTTCGAGGATGTATCGCTCAACTAAATACGGTTTATGTGATTTTTGACGAATACTGTAGCGGATACTGTGATATTTATTAATAGGAATTATTCTTATATGTTTTTGTGCAATTAGTCTCACCCTCCAGACATAAACACCCCATCTATTGGCCTACGTTTTCTCCGGAGCACGGAGTGATATTGGTTTTATTGGGTTCTCTATTGACAGGTGCTTCCCTGGCTCAAACATGGACTTGGGAAACCTGGTTAGCCTGTCTTGTCGCGTTTTTGGGTTTGCAGGCAGAACACCCGCTAATTGTACAAATAAAGCAGCGCCGCAGTTGGAAACCTCGCTATTTGCTCTGGACTGGAATTTATGGCGGTGTTGCGATCGCTATTGCCTCGTACCTCACCTATCGCCATCCGGTACTGCTGTGGATTTCTGGGGCAGCTGTCATCGCGATCGCAATGGACGTCATAGCTGTCTTGCAACGACGACAAAAGGCGATTGATACTGAGATTATTATGTTTGCGGCTATCTGTATGGCCACCCTATTTGTTTATGGAACCAATACGGGCACCCTCACCCCTCAAGCCATCGGGCTGTGGTTGCTCAACAGTCTCTTTTTTACCAGTGCGGTGTTTACCATTAAGTTACGTAAGGTCAAAACCAGCTCTCTCAAAGGCGGTCTGGTGTATCATGGCGTTGCGATCGCACTAACCGCAACACTTTATGGGTTAGGCTGGCTGTCTCTGTTCACTGCCCTCACCCTGGGGGTGGCTTTACTCAAGCTAGCCGTTGTTATCTTGTTCCGAAACTGGTATTGTAATTGTCGATTTGAATACATTGCCCGTTTCGAAACCTACTTTGCCCTCACCTATACTGCCTTAGCCTGTCTGACAGTGTTACCAGAATATCTGCCTGCACCAGGATAAGCGAGGGTCAGCAACGCCAGGTTACTTATGATCCCAGTCAGGCTTAATGATTTTACGACTGTTGAGAAATCGATCAATGGACATCGCCGCTACACACCCATCGCCTGCGGCGACAACGGCTTGTTTAAAGGGAGTATTACGAATATCCCCAATCGCCCAAACACCCTCTACAGACGTATTCATCATTTCATCTACCCGCACCCCCCC
The DNA here is from genome assembly GCA_039178155.1 of Cyanobacteria bacterium P01_H01_bin.105. GTDB lineage: Bacteria > Cyanobacteriota > Cyanobacteriia > Phormidesmidales > Phormidesmidaceae > Leptothoe. Next base: position 3,205 of record JBCDFI010000231.1, on the reverse strand, counting down.
ATCTGGATTAAGATCCACCTGAGCATGAATAAAGTCTGTAATCGGCTTCGAACCACTCTGATAGATAAACACGCCATCCACAGGTAAGTCCATCGGAGATTCATCCAACGGTTTTATGCTGACACTGTTTACCCCCATCATGTCCCCTTGAACATTAAGTAAACGGGCTCGGCTCCAAGGTTTTACATTTCCCATTTCTAATAGCTGCTGGCTGTGCACATCATCCGATTTCGGCACCTTAGGGGTAATCCAATGAACTGTGGATGCAAATTTAGTCAGTACCTGCGCCTCTTCTAAGGCTTCGAGATTAGAGCCCACAACCGCCACTTCGCGGTCTCGATAAAACGCTCCATCGCAGGTAGCACAGTAGCTTACCCCACGACCAAGAAACTCGGACTCCCCCGGAAATGACGCTTTACGCCCCATAGCTCCTGTGGCTAACACTAAGGCTCGTCCAGCAAAGATACCCTCGGGTGTGTAAGCTTTTTTAAGCGAACCTTCCACATCAATATTAAAGACCTGAGACCGCTGATAGACCGCACCGTACTCCACAGCCTGATCGCGCATCATATCTAGCAAAGTACTGCCGCTCATATCACCCGCAACGCCAGGATAGTTAGCAATTTTGTGGGTAATCGCCAGGGCTCCCACAGCTGGATTTTTATCTAGAATAACGGTCTTTAAGTCAGCGCGGGCTGTATAAAGAGCACAGGCACAACCTGCTGGGCCACCACCGATAATAACAACATCAAATTCATGAGTTTCCACAACAAAATTAATCTCCTATGACTAGTCAATACAATAGAGTGAAATGTATGAGCTAGCAACAGGTTAAGCCGTAACCCCGTTGAGTCCTGCAGTTAAGTTTGTATATATAGGCGTTGAAGATGTTTTGGGAATCGATCTAAAAAAAGCCTCAATTGTTTGCAGCGATGTTTGCCAAACGACGTCAGCATATAACTGACAGGGGGCTGTATCTATAAAAATAGCGCAACAAAACCCACAGAGACCAATGTCAGAAAACTGAGCTTCTTCTATCAACCAGTCCAATTTGATCCTATGATCAAATTCCTGGGTTCGCAAAAACTGGTCAAAATGAAAGAATAGCGAAAAATAGTGAGCCGCATCTTGAATACAGGTAGTGCAGTTCCACGCAAATTCTATATAGCCTCGATGTCGTAGCCCTTGCAAAGTTTTTCTGATATCGCTAAAGCAGCCGGTACTAAAGAAATTACTCTCTTGGGTATTTAAGAATTTTACAAGGGACCTTAAGCCTTGGTCTGTTGATAATTCTGGGATTGTATCAATCAGGTCGGGTCTCAGTTTAAGATTTTTAAAGCCGTGATTACTCTGGCCACTTCTGGGATAAGGAATAGACTTCCCATAGGGGCTTAGCTGCAGTGTATTGGTGTATGAAAAAGACATTAGTGTAAAGGGAGTAAAGTATCCTTAAAAAAAACTCATCTCCACCAGGTAGAGATGAGCCGACATGGATCTAGAGGAATCCATAGTTGAGAGACAACGTTTGAAAAGCCACTAGTAAAGACGCCACTAACTAAACAAAACTGTTGAGTCCAATAGAAAATGTTACAACTACAACCGTTGCAAATCCAGCCATCGCTGCTTCGTAATAGGATAAATCGCTGAGACGACCCAAATTCTTCTGCCCAAGCAGATTATGCCATACATGGCCACCTAAAAAGACAGTTCCTAACAACCCTTGAACCACAGCCATCTGCAATCGATTGTCACCAAAAATTTCGGCAGGATACACCGTTTCATTAAAGATAAAAAAGATGGAAATTAGTGCCATCAAACCAACACCAGCCAGGCTGTAAGACAAGATGACATGGCCATCGTAAATAAATCGCTGTTTGAACCAACCAAAGGGGGCGCGCACTGTATGCCAAATACCTCCTAGGATACAAATGACAGCTACCCAAAGATGGCCACCAACAATATCTGGCAGGTTATCAACTGCGGCTATCCCCATGGCATCCCAGCCGTGGCGAGTAAACCCAAAAAGATAGCCAAAGATAATGGCTGGATTAGTGGTGATATTGTCTACAAGATGAACAGTTCCCAAGGCCGGGTCATAGATGCCGCCGAAGCGAGTGGCTTTAAGGACAAACAATGATGCGGCAAAGCCTAAGAAAATCAAATGTTGTCCCAAAATGAAGCCTAGGGTTTCTGGATTACTCCAAAGCCCCTCTTCCTTAGCCATAATCTTGTCATCGCCCACGGCATAGTTAGTGGAGCGCTGATTAAAAACATGAAATAGTCCACCGGCAGCTAAGACAGCTGATGAGACTAGATGTAGGATTGCGATCGCAAACCAAGCATCCATCCCTACAATCTCACCTCCGTTGCCCACACCCCAGCCCAAGTTCGCTAAGCGAGGTAATAGCAACAGACCTTGTTCTGACAGAGGCACATCCGCAACATAGCGAGAAATCTCTAACAGAGTAAAAGACCCAGCCCAAAACATAATTAAGCCAGCATGGGCTAAGTGAGCCCCAAGTAGCTGTTCAGTGCGATTAATCAAGCGAGCGTTACCCTGTAACCATGAGACCTTCTTGCGCCCAGACGAGCTAGTTACATCTGCCCCCTTAACAGCTATCGGATCTACCATCGATTGAGATTGCATCATTTAGGCTCCTATTCCTATTGACCCTAATTAGTAAAGAAATGCGGCGTTGTTGATCCCCATAGATGATCTAATCCAAAAAAACCTGAGCTACTCAATAGTGGACAGATCGATCCATTTCCTAAATCAACAATGGTGACAATGCTATCTATCAGCTATCCTACGATTTATCGTTTAACCAATTCCTTAATATGTTGATAAGGCGGCGTGTTCTGAGAACAAAAACTTCCACATCCAGGAGAATTAGAAGCATAGTCAGTGCAACCGATGGCCTCTTCGGTCAAAGCAGACATAGGATTAACCGTACACTTCAGACGATAATCACCCGTAAAGTAAGCGCAACGACTGCAGGGAATTTGATGTAATCGTCTTACATAGTTAGTCCCCTCTCGGAGAGTATGCAACACTTGCCATAGACAAAACAGCAAAATAACACAAATCCCAACTGTCACTCCCACACTGCCTACTATACGTAGAACTATGGCAATAACATTCATACAAATGAAGAGAAAAATGAAGAGAGAAACGCAAAGTTTAGATTGCTCCAGTCAACAGTTC
>JBCDFI010000230.1:0-8115 GCA_039178155.1 Cyanobacteria bacterium P01_H01_bin.105 | reverse complement strand
TGCCTTCATCGCGTAGGGCTTTAACTTCGTCTCCCTTGGGGTCGGCACCGCCTTTGATCTTCATGCCGACAGCTTTGCCGATTTCGTTACTGCGAGCCTGAAGCTGCGATCGCACCCCTTCTAACCCTCTTTGCTCGCTATCGAGCGTCTGCAGCTCAGCTAGGGCCTGGGCATAGTCGCCGCTACGCTTGGCTAAGGCCGCTGCCACTTGGTCAGGATTTTGTCGAATCAGCTTTAGATCAAGCACTGTGGTTCACCGAGTTTTCCCAGTAAATCAGGATAGCATTCCTTACCTCACCTCACCCTAAATCCCTCTCCTCAAAGGAGAGGGACTTTGATGCTTTAGACTACTTGTTCGATTTCTGCGATTTCGGGGATAAATTCGCGTAGGCGACGCTCAATACCCATACGTAATGTCATAGCGGAGCTGGGGCAGGAGCCACAGGCACCCTGGAGTCGTAGCTTAACTACGGGGCCATCGATGTCAACTAGTTCAACGTTGCCACCGTCAGCCATCAGGTAGGGCCGCAAATCATCAAGGACTTTTTCTACGTTATCGTTTGTTAGCGCTAAGGTTTCCATAATATGGACTATTAAAAAGATCGAAACAGCTATCTCAATACTAGCTTTTGAGCAGAAAACCTTGGCTTTAAGTTATTCAATGGGTGTTATCGGGTGAGACCGTCGCTAATGCGACAATTGCCAACAGCGAATCTGGCCTGACCAATCGCCACTGATCAGGGTGCGGTTGTCGGGAGCAAAGATAGCAGACCAAACACCGCTTTCGTGGCCTGCCAGTATATCTAGAAGTTTGCGGGTGGTCATATTCCAAATTCGAATGGTGCGATCGCGACTAGCCGTTGCTAATAATTTGCCATCGCCGCTAAAGCTAACGCTATTAACCCCACCACTATGGGCGTCGAACTCTCCCATAAATCGACCGTCATGAAGTCGCCAAAACACCACCTTTTTATCGGCTCCACCGCTGACCAATAATTCACCATTTGGGCTAATAGCCAGGGACACAATGTCATCGGTGTGGCGCTGTAGGTGACGTCGAACCTTGCCAGTGGCCGCATCGCAAATATTGATTTCTTGATCCTGGGTGCTGGTTACCAAGGTGCTTCCGTCAGGACTGAGCACGAGAGTTCGAATCCAGTGCTGGTGGGTGAGTAGTGTGTTCTGCAAGATGCCTGTCGCAACTGACCATCGTCGGACCGTCCTATCTTGGCTACCGCTATATATCCACTGCCCGTCGGGGCTAAATGTAATGGCTCGAACGCTGTCACTGTGGCCTTTGAGCGTTGTAACTTGTTTTTCTTGATCCATATGCCACAGACAGATGCGGTTGTCATTGCCGCCACTAGCAATCAGTGTATTATCAGGGCTAACAGCCAAAGCTCGTACCCAACTATCGTGCCCTTGCAGGGTTCGATGCAGCTGGCCATTATTGAGATGCCACAGTTTGACAGAACGGTCGCCACTGCCACTGATGATGTATCTCGCTTGACTATCAATTGCAATAGAACGAATCCAACTATCGTGGGCGTCAATCGTTTGAGTACAGTGCCAGAGATGGCGACTAGGCGGTTGAGGTAAAGAATTCACAGCCGCAGCTCTAGTAACTACATACATCGGGTCAGACGTTATTTAATACTGGCATTACAGTCAGTCTCCGTAAATATTCGTAAATATCAAGGATGTTGGTCTGCAAAAACGTACAGTTAACAACGCAGTCTGTGTAGAGAATTCCCGATAAGTTCAGCGGAAAGTTTATGTCTAGCGATTGCGGCTCCAGAATACTGGTACCAACGATAACGTTGACTCACTCGTTAGCTGATTTGAGGGCAAAATCATATAGGGTGCGACTTACTCGAAAATTCGCTTTTGCTATTCATAGCCAATCAGGCAATGCTGCCGCGTTTTCGGGCTTCTTTGTAGGAGGTGCCTACGTTTTGTAGTCCGGCACGAATCATCTGCTGTTCGAGTAGGGCGAAAAATCGATTGCGATCGCCCCCCCGCACCACCGCCTGATTATGGGCTTCGGCCAAGCTCACCGGATAGCCAAAGCCTTTCTGTACTTGGGTTAACGTCAGGCTCAGCGCCGCGTCAAATAATTTACTGTCATTGACCACCCATGCAGGGAACTCCACCCGTGCAATTTCAGCCCCCACATGCACGTGGCAAAAGTAGACCTGATGGTCGTCGTAGAGCTGCAAAATGTCCGCTGAACTTTTGAATAATGGCCCTCTCTGACCAGGCTCTAGCAACGTGGCCCACAGGGTGACATCCCGCAGGGGAGAGAATACCTGACAGGGGGCACTGTCGGTTTGGCCCTCGCAGTGCTTCTGGCAGTCTGACTGATCATGGGGGCAGCTTTGCAATCGCAGAAAGTTTAGGGCCTCACTGCTACGGGACGCGCTGAGATACCCCACCATTGGGACCTGTGCCTCTCGTAGGCGATCCCATGCTGCCAAGATGGGATCTAATATTTGGTCCCGTGCGGTGGCGGGCAGCTGGTCGAGAAACCAATAGATTAGCGAGCCATCGGTCATGGCTAAGGTGGGTACTGCAGGTCGTTGTAAAAGAGACAGCTGCCGTGATTTTTTACTGAGCTTTTGTACCCGCTGTCCGCCATTTATCTCTATCCCCAATTCTCCTAGCACCACGGCCTCCGATACCGTGCGTCGATGTCCCATCCATTCTTCTGTGCGAATGCCCCACTGCCGTGAGGCGTAGAGATCTTCTGGACGGTAGATTACTTCGGGCTGGCTATCGAGCAGTGGGAATCGACTCTGGCCATAGTGCAGCACGACACGGCCAATATTGAGCAGATAGCAGTAGGCAATTTCGTGGTGGCTGGGGTTGATTTGAGAGCCGTCGGTGGCAATGACGGTGTGGGCCTCTGGTGCTGGGTTGATATTGACTCGGGTATCTAGGGGCTCAATGGGTTCGGCAGCTGCAAAGCCGAGATTGTTGGTTTGGAGCTGGTCTACCAGATGGGCCTGGTGCTGGTGGGCCTGCTGGAGGAGTTGAGTTGCGATCGCAATCCTCACCTTTGCCGCCTCAGCCTCCTTGGCCAGGTGATTGCTAATCCCCTGCATCTGCTGCGCAATTTTTGATAAATCCAGCATGACCCCAGCGGCCCCTAAGCTTATCTAGGCAGTCTCGAACTTTTGTACTATCGAATCTAACGATAGCAGATGAATCCGATCATCCTCCTGAGCTGCCTGACGTTCAGGTTCCAAGTTATAGCCCCAGTCCGCCAGAAATAGCTCCACATGCCCCAAATCTGGCTGCTTTTTCACCCCCTGAAGCGCTTTGATTCGATCTTCAACAAACCAAATGGACGGAGATTGATCGTTGGTAGCGTGGGCTTTAGTAAGTAACCGCAGGGTTTCATATTTAGGCCGCTTTACCTCCTTACCCAAAATCTTTTCCGGGGGCATGGCCACACCACTTTGTTTCAGTAACTGTTGAATAAAGCGACCTTCTTTAGTGCTGACAATATAGGTGGGGCGTTTTTCTAGAGAATTTTGCAGCACTGCCAGCATGTTGGAATAGAATCGATGCTGCGCCAGCCAGTTATCTAGATCAGTGGCAATCCAGCGATCGCGCTCACCATCAAGAATTTTTGCCGCTTCGGATTTTTCCAGGTTTGCTTCGTCTAAAAACGGCAGCGCCATGTCAGGCCAGCCCGCCACAATTTCCCCATCGGTTTTACCAGCGATCAGGGCGCGCAGTAGCATGGGCATTTCCCACCCCGTTTCAATCACAGGCCGCAGCGGATAGAATTTCTCGGCTAACCCGGCAGGCGGTTCTAGACTCTCTGGGTTGAACAATTTGCAATAGGCTCGCCAGGCAGTCTGAAAGTATTCGATTAGCCCGTCACAAATGACCCCATCAAAGTCAAAAGCCAGTACATCTGGTTGCATTGTCGAGTTTCCCTAGCGAACGGTCACGTTGCAACGATACCGGAGGAGCGGTCTGGGAAAAATGTCTGTTGGCTACAATGGCGATGATTATGAGCATTTTTCAACCATGATCCAGACCGTCTCAGCCGCATATCTCACCCTAGAGCAGTATCTGGCCCACACAGCCGATACCGATATCTGCTGCGAACTTGTCAATGGAACCTTAGTCGAAATGCCGCCCGAATCCGATGAGAACCTGAGCATTGCTAGACGTCTGTTATTAGAGCTGATTAAATGCTTTCCCGCTGACCAGGTTACCTGGGACACTGAAATTGCAATGAGCGGACAGCAGGTCAGCTGCCGCATTCCTGACTTGCTGGTTCAAAACAGAGGCCCTGGGCAGAACCCAAGGCCTCAGGGCGTAGAAGCACCTGATTCCAAACCCCACATCAATTTATATCAGTGGGTGTCGTGGGGTGTTATCGATTCATGAATGAGTCATCGGTGCATTCCCTTAAATCAGCAACGGCACTGATGGAATCGGGGGTTAAAATAAGGAACGCTGAATAGGCAAGAACGCTGGATAGGTAAGCCATATGGGCAGTGCAGTAGAGTTTATTGATGAATTTGATGTAATTGTCATTGGGGCGGGCCATGCAGGCTGCGAGGCGGCTCTGGCTTCTGCACGGTTGGGTGCCCGGACGATGCTGCTCACCCTCAACCTAGACAGGATTGCTTGGCAGCCTTGTAACCCGGCTGTGGGGGGGCCAGCAAAGTCGCAGCTGACCCATGAGGTGGATGCCCTGGGTGGCGAAATTGGCAAAATGGCCGACCGCACCTATCTGCAAAAGCGGGTACTCAACAATTCGCGCGGACCTGCCGTGTGGGCGCTGCGGGCCCAGACCGACAAGCGCGAATATGCCACCATCATGAAAACCATTGTTGAGAACCAGGAGAATCTGTTCCTGCGCGAAGGGATGGCAACAGATTTGATTTTGGGCGAGAACGACGATGTGGTGGGGGTGCAAACCTACTTTGGCGTGGCGTTTCGCTGTAAGTCGGTGATTCTCACCACGGGCACATTCTTGGGCGGTGTGATTTGGGTGGGCGACAAGTCCATGGCTGCAGGCCGAGCTGGTGAGTTTGCTGCTGTGGGGCTAACCGAGACACTCAACAACTTAGGGTTTGAAACCGGACGTCTGAAGACGGGCACACCAGCCCGTGTGGACCGTCGCACGATCAATTTTGACGTGCTGGAAAAGCAGCCCAGCGACCCCGATGTGCGCTGGTTTAGCTTTGACCCAGAGGTGTGGGTGGAGCGGGAGCCGATGGATTGTCACCTGACGCGGACCACGGCTGAAACCCATCGCATTATTCAGGAGAATCTCCACATGTCGCCGATCTACGGTGGCTGGGTGGATTCTAAGGGGCCGCGCTACTGCCCGAGCATCGAAGATAAGATTGTTCGCTTTGCTGATAAAGAGAGTCATCAAATCTTTTTGGAGCCAGAGGGGCGCACGATTCCTGAGATTTATGTGCAGGGGTTCTCTACGGGACTGCCGGAGAGTATTCAGCGGACAATGCTGCGCAGTCTACCGGGCTTGGAAAATTGCAGTATGCTGCGTCCGGCCTATGCGGTGGAATATGACTATTTGCCTGCGACTCAGTGTTTCCCGACGCTGATGACGAAGAAGCTAGAGGGGCTGTTCTGCGCTGGGCAAATCAATGGAACAACCGGGTATGAAGAAGCGGCTGCCCAGGGTTTTGTGGCCGGAGTTAACTCTGTACGCTACGCCCGTGGGGAGGAGATGATTATTTTTCCCCGTGAGGGCAGCTACATTGGTACCCTGATCGATGACCTCTGTACTAAGGATTTGCGGGAGCCCTACCGGATGCTCACCTCTCGGTCGGAGTATCGGCTGATTCTGCGTTCTGACAATGCCGACCAGCGGATGACGCCGTTGGGTCGGGAAATTGGTCTGATCGATGACCGGCGCTGGGAGCTGTATACTCGCAAGCAAGCAAATATTGTGGCTGAGAAAGAGCGGCTGCACAGTACTCGGGTGAAGGCTCATGAGCCGGTGGGTCAGCAGATTGTGGCGGATACGGGGCAGAAAATTAAGGATGCGATCGCACTTGCCGATCTCCTCCGGCGACCAAAATTCCACTACACCAATCTTGAACACTATGGACTAGGTAATCTAGACCTAACACGGGCCGAAAAAGAAGGTGCCGAAATCGATATCAAATACTCAGGCTATATCCAACGTCAGAAAAACCAGATTGAGCAAGTAGCTAAACAACAAAATCGCAAGCTTCCTCAAAATCTGGACTACATGACTATTGACACCTTATCCATGGAAGCCCGCGAAAAGCTAACGTCAGTTAAACCCTTGACGGTAGGTCAGGCTACTCGCATTGGTGGCGTGAACCCGGCAGATATCAATGCGCTACTCGTACATTTAGAGGTTAAAGATCGGCGAGAAGCTGCGTTGGCAAAGTAAATAAAAAAGGTTGATCAATAGAGCGTTACCGCTAGATGAGTAACAGAAAAAAAACGCTGACCCTAGAGCCAGCGCCAAATTTATACGTACCTAACAAAACTATTAGGAAGGGAAAAAACTCAATAGAATCTACGCAACATCTGCCGTAGAATCTACAGTCACAACATGAACCTCAGTTTCGCGTTCAATTAAAGCAACAGTCTCTGAGACCTCTTCCTCTTCTGACTGACCAAAAAGAGTAGCCTTGAGTGCATCCACAATAGCCTGGAGCTTTAACTTAAACTGAGTGATAATATCCTTCTCATCATCAGCGGTTTCTTTAGCTGCTTCTTTGGCATTTACATAAGCTTCCTGACCCTTTTCTTTGACCACTTGAACAGCATTTCCGGCTAGATCTTTAGCAAAGGGGCGAACGGTAGTAGCACCATCCTTAACTTCAGCAACTGCTTCAGAGAAAGCAGACTTGAGAATATCAGCAATCTTTTGAGTGCGAAGACTACCTTCTTTTTTAATGGACTGAAAATTTTCGTTGACAGCGTTAGTGTTAGTCATGATTCTGTACCTTTGTTGAATAAAGTGAACGGTGCGACAAACTTTCGAAAAGCTTGAACTAGCTAACGGATACTGCTTCTACATCAACCACCTGCTCGGTTTCTGCGGCAGCGGTACTCGCCTCTTGACGATTCTTTTTCTTAGCAGTATTTGCCTGCTCGAACAGGAGTTGGGACACCTCAGTGACTAGCAGCGTGGCAATAATGCCATCATCGAGCCAACCAATAATCGGAAAAACATCTGGCACAATATCCAAGGGGCTAACAAGATATAGAAGACTACCAAAAACAACCAGCCAACGATATTTAGAATTACGAATCGCGTTGCGGTACCAGTTGCGTAGACCTTCGATAATAGATTGTTGTGCAGATGTCTTCATGTGAGGTGTCTCTCTCGTTCGATGTATTCATAATCGCAAACTTAAAGAAACAGTGCAGGTGGTGAATGCCCCCATGGTTTGGGGTAAAATTACACCGACACTACCGTATACGGTTTCCCTCTTGATATGGCTAAACATACTGTTCCTGAAGCATTTCAATCGTTGATAAAGACTATTCTTTTGTCTGGCTTTATACTGCTTGTGCCAGTACTAAAAGTGTCTCCATTGTTGTTTTTTGGCTCTATGCCCATGGCCGATGCTGCTCCCCAGGACCATTTTCGACGAGCCGAGATTAAAGGCGATGCTGAACTGATGGAAGCCTATCGCAATGGGGTATCTGACCTGATTGTGGAAGGGGCTGGCCGAGTTGAGCGGCTGCTGTCAGATGATTTAGAAGGGTCGCGACATCAGCGATTTATTTTACGCTTAGAGTCTGGTCAGACGCTGCTGGTGAGTCACAATATTGATGTGGCCCCTCGAATTAATGCGCTGCGGGAAGGCGATATTGTCCGATTTCGTGGCGAGTATGAATGGAATCAGCAAGGCGGCATTTTGCACTGGACCCATGATGATCCAAAGGATTGGCATGCCGATGGTTGGCTAGAGCACAACGGGGTACGGTATGAATAGACATTATCGGAAATAGTGAGAGAGAAATTTACGACCTGCTCTGCCCCTCTTCGTCTATGTCACTATTGCTTAACCTCGTAGTTCTAAACGGAAGTTGTGAAGCCCGCAGGCTGTTTCCATCACATCATCCACAAAC
>JBCDFI010000229.1:0-8140 GCA_039178155.1 Cyanobacteria bacterium P01_H01_bin.105 | reverse complement strand
TATTTTGACAGCGATCCTTGCGAGATCATGTACCGTTTTGCAGAAGAGGATTTCGCTCTATCGTCAAGGGCACAAGTACCCGCCTCATCGTCCCCAGCACCTGCCTCATCAGAAGCGCTGGGAGTCACCATCGAAGAACAGTTTTCTGTGGGCGAGTATGACATTCTCATTCTTAGCGCCCGTGAATCGGACGGCTTAGAAACCTGGCTTAGACAAAACCAGTACCAGCTACCCGATGGAGCCAGTCAGGTGTTGGCTCCCTACATTCGTCAGGGCATGAAGTTCTTTGTGGCTAGAGTCAATCTAGACGAGTTTGACAGCAGCGGATATCAGTCTTTGCGACCTTTGCAGATTACCTATGACTCACCAAAGTTTATGCTGCCCATCCGCCTCGGGATGCTGAATGCTGATGGCGATCAAGATCTGATTGTTTATTTGTTGTCACCAGAGGGGCGCATTGAGCTGACCAACTACCGCACGGTGAATATTCCCACCGACATTGATCTGCCGCTGTTTGTACAGGATGACTTTGGTGACGTTTATCCAGAAATGTTTCAGCGGCGCTATGAGCAAGAGAACAAAAATGTGGCCTTTTTAGAATATGCATGGGACATGCGCGGCTGTGATCCGTGCTCTGCTCCAGTTTTAAGTCCGGCTGAGCTAGAAGCTGCTGGTGTCAGCTGGCTTGACCCAACGACCCGGCAGCGGCGACCAGCACCGGGCTCCGTTTCACCAGCACCGTCTGCGATCTTTATCTCCCGACTCCATGTGCGGTATAGCCGCGACCAGTTTCCTGAGGACCTGATGTTTCAAACGACGTCCAACCGTCGGTTTTTTCAAGGGCGCTATGTGACTCGCCATGCCTTTACCGGTAGTCTCGACTGTCCGGCTCGCCTGCACGAAGACTATCCCACCCCTGAAGCTCGCCGCCAGCTAGAAGAATGGACTGGGCAAAACTATCGCGACATAGTCAACGGGGCTCAAGATCAAGGTCGTGAATATTTACGGAACTTAATGGTCCGTTTTGAGCGTGAGTCTCAGAATCTGGCCCGTCTGACTGGACAGGATATCCAAACCACTCGTCAGCGAATTAGTGATGAGGTACCTCAGCCAACACCGTCGCCCTGGTTAATTCGGTATCCCAAAAGCTAGCTTCCGTTAGAATAGCTAGAAATTGTGTCTGGCTATTCTTCTGACTTTTCTATGGGCTTTCGTATGTTTCGCAGGTGGTCCTATTGGCTGATGAGCTTGGTGATGGTGGTTGCGATCGCAAGCTGCTCCCTAGATAATTTCAAAGTCAGCGATGCCGAATCATCACGGCTGGTCTATAGCATTCTCAGCGATCCTAAGACCTTTAACTATCCCCTCAGCAGCGAACGCCCTAATATCTTTGGGCTTACCTACAAAGGGCTGATTGCCGAAAACTATGAAACAGGTGAAATTGAGCCAGAGCTAGCCGAATCGTGGGAATTTTCTGAGGATGGTCTAGCCTTGACCTACACCCTACGGGAAGGACTCAAATGGTCCGACGGTGAACCCCTTACAGCTGATGATGTCTTGTTTACCTACAACGACATCTTTTTAAATGACGCCATTCCTACGCAAATTCGTGACATCCTACGGATTGGTGAAACCGGTCAGCTGCCTAAGGTGACAAAGCTAGACGAGCGTCAGGTCTTGTTTGAGGTACCTGAACCGTTTGCTCCTTTTCTGCGGAACACAGGGGTCAACATCATGCCAAAGCACCTCCTAGCCGACACCATCACCCAAACCGATTCTGACGGCAATCCCTTATTTTTATCTACTTGGGGCACCAGTACACCACCTCAGAACATCGTTGGCAATGGACCTTACCGTCTAAAAGCTTTTACCCCCGGTGAGCGGGTTGTTTTTGAGCGCAACCCCTACTATTGGCGTACCGATGCCGAGGGCACTTCGCAACCCTACATCGAAGAAGTCATCTGGCAAGTGGTCGAATCCCAGGATAGCGAATTTGTTCAGTTTCGTTCGGGCGGTTTAGACCTGACTGGGGTTAAGCCCGATAACTTTTCCCTACTCAAACGGGAAGAAGAGCGGGGTAACTTTACTATCTATAACGGTGGACCTGCGGCAGGTAGTCTGTTTATATCCTTTAATCTCAATAAGGGTTCCCGCGATGGCAAGCCCCTAGTCGATCCGGTTAAGTCTCGCTGGTTTAATACCTTAGAGTTTCGTCAGGCCATAGCCCACGCTATTGATCGCCCCACGATGCTCAATAACATTTATCAAGGGTTGGGAGTCCTGCAAGATTCGCCGATTTTCCCCCTCAGTCCCTATTCTGCTAGCCCTGAAGAAGATGGCATTCGAGCCTACGGCTATGACCTTGAAAAAGCCCAAGAGCTGCTCTTATCCGCTGGATTTCAGTACGATGGCGCTAATCAGCTAATTGACGCTGAGGGCAACCAGGTGCGCTTTACCCTGATTACCAATGCTGGTAACAAAGTCCGTGAAGCCCTCGGCGCTCAGATCAAACAAGATCTGAGTAAAATCGGCATTACCGTAGACTTTACCCCCATCAGTTGGGGGTCTCTAGTAGAAAAACTGGGAGATAGCCTTGAATGGGAATGTCATCTGATTAGCTTCGGTGGTGGCCTAGAGCCCAACGGCGGCTCTAACGTATGGAATCCAGATGGCGGACTCCATGCGTTTAATCAAAAACCATTACCAGGCCAAGATCCTATCGAAGGTCGCGTCGTTGCTGACTGGGAAGCTAAAATTGGTCAGCTTTATTTGCAAGGAGCGCAAGAGCTAGATGAAGCTAAGCGACGTGAGATCTATGTAGAGGCTCAGCGCATCGCTCAGGAGAATTTACCGTTTATCTATCTGATCAATCAGTATTCCATGGCGGCTATCCGTAACAACGTTCAAAATATAAAATACTCTCCCTTGGGAGCATTATGGAATATTTACGAAGTGAGCCTGGTGGAGGAATGATTTGTTACTAAATGGTCTTTTTTAATAAGGAATCGCAATAGAGCCTTAAGGGAATCGGAGGTTCTAGGGGAAGCCACAGGAACGACGGTCATAATCGGCGTACACGTATATGAGTATGAGCAAAATTTGACGTTTCAAGTAGCGTTTAGACTTTGAGTTAACCCATCTAGAGGCTTTTATTAATTAGTGAACCGATTGATAGGCTTATCATTTTCAAGCATATTTAGACTGGCGATTTTACGGCAGCGCCTTCTAAACAAACCTAGGTGTTGTCTTGTTCGACGAGCCGCTTTGCTACCGCTGTTATAACTCTACCTATGGACGATATCGCGAAAGCCTATACCGTACTGGAGTTAGAGCCCGGTGCTTCACTCTCAGACGTTAATCAGGCGTACAAAGACCTTGTATTTATCTGGCACCCTGATCGGATACCAGCCGATAACACACGTCTACGCGATAAAGCTCAGGACAAGCTGAAACGTCTTAATGATGCTCGCAGTCGACTCAAGCAGCATCTTCGTGACGGCGCTAAGACGTCATCTAAGGCTGCTGCCAAACCTAAGACTAGCAGCTATAACCCTGAACGCTACGGCAGTAGCCGATATCGCGCCTATAGCCAAAACCGTTATACGCGTCCCTACGGAGCTTCTAACGGTAACGGTTCGGCCAGTAACGGGTCGAGCAGTACAGCAACTAGTGCGGCGAACAGTTCGACAAATGGGAACAGTGCAGCTAGGAACGCTGCATCCCAGAATAGTGGCAGACCTACAGGCTATGGAGCGACAAATAATTACTATAGTTCTAGCTCTAGTTATTCGTCTAAAGACGCTCCGACTAGCTCCACAGCTGCTAATAATGACTCTACGGTCAGTCCTACAAACGGCAGTGTCTCTACCAATGGTGGTTCTTCAGCTACCAATAGTTCGGCTGCCAAGGCTAGCTCTGCCAATGGCAATGGACACACAGCTTATGGTTCAGCCAACGGGCGTAGTGCTGCTTCCTATAGTTCTACTTATCGCCCGGTTAGTGACAATAGCTACGCAGACTACATTTATCGACCACCCCAGTCTGCCACTTACTATCCGGCCCCGGCCCCTCCTTCTCGCAAAAAGAACGATCCTGATTTAGAAGAGTCCGACTTTAAAGGGGCAAATCTTAAGGAAAAGGATTTCTCAGGGAGAAACTTGAGCAAATCTAATCTAGAGGGTGCGGACCTTAGTGATGCATTTTTGCATAAGGTCAATCTCAACCGAGCTAATTTACACAAGGCAAAGCTATTTCGAGCCAACTTACTGCAGGCTAACCTGAGTCACGCCAATCTACGAGAAGCTAATTTGGTGGGTGCCGACCTCAGCGGTGCCGACCTCAGTGGTGCCGACCTCAGTGGTGCCATCGTTGGCTATGGCGATAAGATTATGGTCAAGCTAACGGCGGCTAGACTTACAGGAACCATTATGCCCAACGGCAATATCCACGAGTAGTGGCTGGAGTAACGTTAGGTCTATTTCACCAGATCCTCTAGATTCGTCGCATCCCATTTTAGAACAGATGCATTGATCCCCTGCTCCTGTTTGCGCTTGGAGTCTGCTTCAAACCAAGCAATAATCTGCGCTGTGGTTAGTTCATCAATAGAAGTATCTAGATCTTTAGCAATAAAGGCCAATAACTTCGCTGTAGATAGGGTTAATCGGGTCAAAAACTTCTCGGGTGTGGTCAGCAGGGCTTTATCTACATCGGCGGATTCTTCGGGGGTCAAAAACTGCAGCGTTTGATCAAACATAAAGGGAGAGGAGGTTTACAAGGGAGTGTTGACTGGATAGGCGAGCCACAGTGAGCCGTAGGCATGAATCCTGCTTTCCTAAATTCTTTAGCTGCGCTCAGATGTGTAGCAACGCTGGTGATGGTGATTAGTTTAGTCGCCTATGTTTTTTGGATCTTATAGCCACAGAGGTGTTCACCCTTTACTAGCCAATGGGTCCGTTCTACCTGACAATCGGGTAGTGCCACAGCAAACATGGCTAGTTCGTGACCACAGATGGCTGGATAGGATTCGACTACATGGGAAATAGCACAGTTGTATTCGGTGATGATATACGTACTTTCGTCGTCGCCATGGTGCAGCTCTGTCATATAGCCTTCGGCCTGACGTAGCTCTACGAGCTGATGCACGCGTTCAGACAGTGATCCATTACCGATAGTGTCAAAGTAATGCTGAGCTTTGCGGTGCCACTGCTGTCGTAAAATAACTCCTACCTGCTCAGCCCCGACGGTCTCTGTCAGCGTATCTAGTAGTGATACTGCAAACTGGTCGTACTGAGATGGAAACTGGGCTCGACCTTTAGAGCTGAGCTGATAGATATAATTGGGTCGCCCCATTCCTGACTGCATTGCTTGGTGCTCAACTAGCTCCTCGGCTTGCAAATCCTTGAGGTGACGTCGAATTGCCTGGGGACTGACGCTCAAGTTCTCAGCTAAGGCCTGGGCAGTCGACTGACCTGACTTCAGCAAAAATTGGAGGATGTCGTCCTTTGTGGATGGCTGCACTGACTTCATGGGCCTGAAGTTGCGATCGCAATATTACAGAATGTAAACAATAAAACTAACTGTTCCTACTTTAACAACATACATGTTGCTAAAGTTTCCTGGCTCGATTACTCTAAAAAGAGTTAAGCAACCTATGTGTTGTTTAAGTATAGAATCATATGGTTGTCTCAGCATCCCCCATTCACCTATGAGCATAAGCAAACCTACCCAGGCAACAGACAAAAGCCTTGAGCTAATGCGGAAATTTGCCGAGCGCTATGCCCAAAGCACCGGTACCTATTTTTGTGCTGACTTGGGTGTAACGTCAGTAGTGCTCGAGGGCTTGGCTAAGCATAAAGACGACTTTGGCTCACCTCTGTGCCCCTGTCGCCATTATGAAGATAAGGAAGCTGAAGTTAAGAGCACCTATTGGAACTGCCCCTGTGTACCCATGCAGGAACGCAAAGAATGCCACTGCATGCTCTTTTTGACAGACGACAATGACTTTGCCGGGAAAGATCAAGAAATTTCCTTTGAGCGCATTCGCACAGAGACCAACAAGTACTAGTAGACTCAGTGGCGTTAGGTTCTAGTCATTACCTGACGCTTTTGCTTAGTCAAGCGTAGTCAGATAACTTTTAGATTCGTTCGTTTACCCCCCTCAGCCCCTTCGGTTAATCATGAGCACTAGCGTTCAATCCGTTGTTAGCCAGCCCTATAAGTACGGATTTGTCACCGACGTAGAATCCGACGTCATTCCACGTGGGCTGAGTGAAGATATCATTCGTCTGATTTCTAAGAAAAAGAACGAGCCAGATTTTATGCTTGAGTTTCGACTCAAGGCCTATCGTCAATGGTTAAAGATGGCGGAGCCTACTTGGCCTAACGTCAACTACGAACCAATCAACTATCAAGACATCATCTACTACTCAGCCCCTAAACAGAGTGAAAAGCTCAAAAGTTTAGATGAAGTTGATCCAGAAATTTTAGCGACCTTTGAAAAGCTAGGGCTGCCTCTATCAGAGCAAAAGCGGCTGTCAAATGTGGCCGTGGATGC
Source organism: Cyanobacteria bacterium P01_H01_bin.105 (assembly GCA_039178155.1). GTDB lineage: Bacteria > Cyanobacteriota > Cyanobacteriia > Phormidesmidales > Phormidesmidaceae > Leptothoe. Next base: position 1,587 of record JBCDFI010000229.1, on the reverse strand, counting down.
AGTCTTTGATAGTGTTTCCATTGCTACTACTTACAAAGAAGAGCTAGCAGAGCACGGAGTTATCTTTTGCTCGATATCTGAAGCAGTTCAGGATCATCCGGAGCTGATTCAGAAGTATCTGGGCAGCGTTGTTCCGTCTGCAGATAATTACTTTACGGCCCTCAATTCGGCTGTTTTCAGTGATGGCTCCTTTGTTTATATTCCTGAAAACACCCAGTGTCCGATGGACCTGTCCACCTATTTCCGTATTAATAACGGAGACTCGGGGCAGTTTGAACGAACCCTGGTCATTGCTGACAAAGGCAGCTCGGTCACCTATTTAGAAGGCTGTACTGCTCCCATGTACGACAGCAATCAGCTCCATGCAGCTGTGGTTGAGCTAGTGACTCTAGATGACGCCAAGATCAACTACTCTACGGTGCAGAACTGGTTTGCTGGAGACAAGGATGGCAAGGGTGGCATCTATAACTTTGTCACCAAGCGCGGTCTCTGCTCTGGTAAGAACTCTAAAATTTCCTGGACCCAGGTAGAAACGGGCTCTGCCATTACCTGGAAGTATCCAAGCTGTGTGCTGGTGGGTGACAATTCTGTTGGAGAGTTTTACTCAGTGGCCCTCACCAACAATATGCAGCAGGCGGATACAGGTACCAAGATGATCCATGTGGGCAAAAACACCCGCAGTACAATTATCTCCAAAGGGATTTCCGCTGGCAATTCTAAAAACAGCTATCGCGGTCTGGTCAAAGTAAATCCAAAAGCTGAGAACGCTCGCAACTACTCTCAGTGTGACTCCATGCTGATTGGCGATACCTCCAACGCCAATACGTTTCCCTATATTCAGGTGCAGAATAATACGGGGCAGGTGGAGCATGAAGCCTCTACCTCCAAGATTGGCGAAGACCAGCTGTTCTATTTTGCTCAGCGTGGTATATCTCCTGAAGATGCAATCTCTATGCTCATCAGCGGTTTCTGTCGCGATGTGTTTAACAAACTACCGATGGAGTTTGCTGCTGAAGCCGATAAGCTACTGGCCCTGAAGTTAGAAAACTCTGTTGGCTAACCCCATTTTTCTAGATACATTTTAATGATTAACCCAGACGCCAAGACAATTCTCTCTGTTAGAGACCTGCGGGCCAGCGTAGACGGTACCGAAATTCTAACGGGTCTCAATCTCGAAGTAAAAGCTGGTGAAATTCACGCCATTATGGGTCTCAACGGCTCTGGCAAGAGTACCTTTTCTAAGGTGCTAGCGGGTCACCCAGACTATGAAGTGACCGGTGGTACGATTGAGTTTAATGGTAAGGACTTATCTGAGCTAGAGCCCCATGAACGGGCTACAGCTGGTATCTTTCTTGCATTTCAGTACCCTTTAGAGATTCCTGGGGTAAGCAACCGTGAGTTTTTGCGAGTGGCCTACAACGCCCATCGTAAAGCCCGTGGTGAAGACGAGGTTGATGTGTTTGACTTTGACGATCTAATCGAAGAGAAGACCGACATCGTCAAAATGGATGCGAGCTTTCTTGATCGAAGCGTTAACGAAGGCTTTTCCGGTGGTGAGAAAAAGCGGAATGAGATTCTGCAGATGGC
>JBCDFI010000228.1:0-8224 GCA_039178155.1 Cyanobacteria bacterium P01_H01_bin.105 | reverse complement strand
TTAATAACGAATGACTTCTTCTGTCTGATTCTGTAATTCGGAGTCTTGTTGAATGTCTTCCCATCCATCCATAAACTTGGTTGCTAAGAATACCAACAATGTTATGGAAATACCTAGTTTAATCCAGGTAAACAAACTTGAAAAAATCTCACCGTAATTAAAGACTGGCATGGAACTACCTCAATCAAATAAGATGTGCTGCGACCTTTAATCGTTGTTACACAAGCGTCTTAGCTGTAGGATGACCAGTTGAGTTGAGTAGATTTGCCTTTGTTGTGAGGATTTCAATAAAGCCTCATACAAACGAGAAAGCCTGTAGAAAATACGGTCATCACATGGGTTAGAAATCCCAACAAGTTTTCTCTCTCTTTTCAGTGAATTTAGCGAAATGTAAATTTATCTGTTGGATGGATGGGGTAAGGTAAGGGTGGATTGTTGGAGAAAACTCCCATAAGCAGATCGATGGTAGACCATCGCAAAATCCTCCATGTTGATATGGATGCCTTTTATGCTTCTATCGAGCAGCGGGATCATCCGGAATATCGGGATAAACCGGTGGTGGTCGGGGGGCGACCTGAACAGCGTGGAGCGGTAGCCGCCGCGAGCTATGAGGCTAGAAGCTATGGTATTCATTCGGCGATGCCGTCACGGGTGGCGGTGCAGCGCTGTCCGCATGTGATTTTTGCCCGACCTCGGTTTGATGTATACCGAGCCGTATCGGAGCAAATCCGCGCTATTTTTCGGGACTATACGGCGCTAGTGGAACCGCTGTCTCTGGATGAGGCTTATTTGGATGTGACTGGCTGTGAGTCTGCGATCGCAACCGCCAAAGCCATCAAACAGCGAATTGCCCAATCCACCGAACTTACCGCGTCTGCCGGTGTTTCCATCAATAAATTTTTAGCCAAAATGGCGTCTGATATCAATAAGCCTGACGGGCTGTATGTGATTTTGCCCCAGGATGCTATGGCCTTTATGGCTACCCTGCCGATTGAAAAATTTCACGGCATTGGTCCGGCTACGACCCGTAAAATGAAATCGCTAGGTATTGTCACTGGAGCCGATCTGCAATGCTGGAGTGAAACCGACCTGGTGGCCAACTTTGGCAAAGCGGGCCGTCATTATTTTCGGGTTGCCAATGCTCAGGATAATCGCCAGGTCAATCCTAACCGTATTCGTAAATCCATTGGAGCCGAACGCAGCTTTGCCGAAGACCTGGAGTCTTTAGACGCGATGACCACGGCCCTGACTACGATTGTCGATGAGGTAGAAGCTCGGCTGCTCAAGGCCAAAAAAATGGGCTGTACGCTCACCCTAAAAATTAAGTATGCCAATTACCATCAAATTACCCGGAGTCGCACGGTGGAGGTGCCTATGCAGCGTGCGGCTGATATAGGACCGTTGGCTCAGGCGTTGTTGGAGCATCATTTGGATGTTCAACCTCAGGTGAGGTTGTTGGGGGTGGCGATCTCAAATTTGGTGGCTGCTGAGACTGTTGGGTTTCAGCAGCTGTCGTTGCTTTGATCTATAGACGGTGGACAGGCGCTATGGTTTGAGAATAGTGAGGTCTTGTTAACAAATTAAGTTTATGGTTTTGGCGAGTCTTAGAAAGACTGTGTAAGCATTATGGTGTGTAATGTTGATGGGGGTTTAAATATGCTGCTTGGGGTCCCTTCGAGTTCCCCAAACCCCCTGATTAGGGCGGAGACGCCGCCCTAAAACCCAGCGTACTGGGTTCTAATGGGCATAGAGTTGGAGATACGGTGGGGTCGATTATAAGTGTGCTGGATCTATTGCTGCTAAAGATTTAGCGTGCAAAGCCCAAATCACGCAGGTGTTGCTTAATAGTCTCCAAGTGTGAGTTATGGCTGGGTTAGGGTAAAGGTTATACTCTCCAGCTGTGAGATTGTTAGTTAAAAACTTTTTTAGTGTTGTTATTTTCCTATTTTCAAGAAGTCAGATACGCTTAGACCGTTTTTGTGGGGGGAGCTGCCGTTACCGTTAGTGCTGCCATTTGAGTTACCGTTAGTGCTGCCATTTGAGCTGCCGTTGGTGCTGGCGGCGGTAGCCAGGATTTCAGGGCTTTCGTGGTTGGTCGGGGTTGTCTCTGGTTGGGCTTCGTAGCCGGAGGAGTAGTATTTATATCCCTGGCCGTTGGAGGAGACACCGTTGGCGACTAGACCCAGGACGGGGATTTTTGTAAAGCTAATGTTGTCCATCGCGTGTTGGAGAATGTTGCGATCGCAGTTATTAACCCGAGATACCATAATCAGACCGTCGGTGTTGGAGGCAATCAACGTTGCATCGGCTAGACCCACCAGCGGCGGCGTATCATAGACCACCAGGTCAAACTGTTTATCTAGCTGGTTCATTAACAAACGCATGCGCTTAGATGCCAGCAGTTTAACCGGGTCAGGTGGCGCAGTACCTGCTGTAATAGCGTAGAAATCCACAAACGGCATGGCTTTTTGTAGTACTTCATTGCCTGTAGCATTACCCGAGAGCAAATCACTTAGACCTTTTTCATTGCTTAGACCCAAACGCTGATGTACGGTTGGTTTGCGCAGGTCTGCATCCACCAGCAACACTCGCTTGCCCATGGTAGCCGCCGTTTGAGCCAAATGTCGGGCAACGGTTGACTTACCCTCACCGGGCATAGACGAACTAATAATCACCGAGCGAATGGAGTGATCGGCCCCCATCAGCGACAGGTTTGTTTGTAGTAATCGCATCGACTCCAAAAACTGAGAGCCGCTATAGCCGTAGTAACCATCGGTTGTTGAAGTAGTCTCCTTTTTACCCAGCCGTTGCTGTAGCCACTGTCCCACCTTGCTAGGCGCTGAAGATTCTTGGCCAGTATCAAACTCTGGCTGGTAAGGAACCGTACCCAAGACCGGTAGCTTGACCACCCCTTGAATTTCCTCTACGGTGCGGCAGATGGTGTTCATTTTCTCTAGCAACAGCGCTGCGCCGACGCTGACCAACAGACTGGCCACCAAACCCAGCACAAAGCTACGTCTAGGATTAGGTGAGATGGGTGTTTCTGGCTGGCTGGGAGCCTCAATTAGCTCCCAGGGAATCTCCGTTTGAGCCGCCTCAATTTGCAGCTTTTCACGAGTTTCCAAAAAGCGACCCAGGGCACCTACCGCAATTTCTAGCTCGCGCTGTAGGTCGCTGTATTGGCGTGCCAGGTTGGGCAGCTGAGTGAGAGTATTTTGTAGCTGAACTTCAGCGGCAGCAATGGTCTGATTCTGAGTTTCCAACAGCTCGATGGCGTTGGCCGCTTCCGCATATTTTGCATTTAACACCCGCTGAGCCTCGGCATCAATGACGGGCAGCATCCGCTGTCGCTTTTCTTCTAAGACTTGAATGGCGAGACTACCTGGCTGAAAACGAGTTAGCTCAGTGGCAATTTCAGTTTCCACCTGACGCAGTTCCTGAATCAGCTGCTGATAGACCGGTGCCGTTTGTAGGGCGACCTCGCTACCGCCTTCCCCCTGTAGTAGCTCATAGTTAGCGATGGCCTGGGCCATTTGTCGGTCCACTTCTAAACGCTGGCTGTTGAGCTGCTGAGCCTGGGTTGTAATCTGTTGATTTTGGGTGGCTGGGTCAATAAAGTTATAGGTCTGACGAAATCTTGCCAGCTGACCTTGCAGCTCATCTACCCGTGTTTGGAGTTCGGGCAGCTGCTGGTCAACAAAGTGAATTCCCTGGCGAAGATTAGTTTGGCGTTCGTCCAGACTGTACTTTAGATACACTGACGAAAGCGCATCCAAGGTGGCCTGAATTTTTACCGGATCGTTGCCCTTGTAGCTCACCTGGATAATCTTAGTTTCCCCCACCCGTTTGATCGAGAGATTTGCTAGCAGGCTCTCATAATCGAGATCGGGATCGATGGTTTTAAGCTCTGCTATCACCTGATCGATCAGTTCAGGGCTGCGTAGCACCTGGACCTGAGTCTCATAATCTAAACCTGAGTTTTTAACGGGGGCAGCCTCAGCCAGCAACCCCGTCAAATCCGAAAAATTATCATCGGCATTAACCGGCTCTACTAGAACTTCAAAGCTGCTCTCATAGACCGGTTCCTGGCTCAGGGTATTAAACATGACAGTGCCCATCACCCCGGCGGCCACGCCTGTGATCATGAGGGACCGTCGCTTGAGAACGTTTAGCAGCTGGGCTACATCTAGCTCATCGTCATCCTTAGCCCATGGCATTTGAGGTAGCTGGGACGCTTTGACCAGACTGTTAGCGGACGCGCCGTTGGCGGAAGCAAAATTATCCATAGGGCGGTTAAAAGAGAAACGTGGGTTTTAATAAGAGAAAAACGAGCAGAAAATTTGTACTATATGATGTCCGTTAGAAGAAAGTTCTAAAAGGTAAGATCTGGAGGAAAGGTGCGAGAAAATTACTTAGTCCATCAGACAGTCGTGCTGCTGTATTAGGATCGACCACAACAATATCGTTATGCTGCAGAATTGGATTTCCTTGAGAATTGAGTCCCTGGGCCAGGTCCACCTCAAAAGCTTCTTGGGTGACAGAGCCATCCGGATTTAGTCGGATCAGGGCTACGGTTTCTTTAGCTCGTCGATTAAACCCACCCGCTGCTAACACAGCCTGGTTGAGTGTGGTGTTAGCCGCCACAGCGACAGGGCCAGGACTTTCCACTTCACCCACCACGTTGACGGCGATGGAGTCCGGCGATAAATTCGTTGCTGTGAGCAGACTGATATCTTCTGAGCTAGCCGTTAAATTTGTCGGAATGACAATCGTGTCACCCTCTTGCAAGATCAGGTCTTGACCTCTGTCGCCAGACTCAACCAGCTGCCATAGGTTAAGAGAGATGGTGCGGCTATCACCCAGGCGAGTGGTGCGGGTGACCTCTACCTGGCGGAGGTCCGCTAAAGGTTTGACCCCACCGGCTAGCTGGAGGGCACGGGTGACCGTCAACCGACCGGGCTGTTGTACAACGGCATTGTTGTTAACATTAGACTGTCCCGATGTAGTACGCGAGGCATAGTTATAGGTGCCTGGGCTAAATACCTCACCCACAATCGAGACACTGATTGCTTCTTGCTCATCGGACCCGATATTAGATAGGGCGATTTGCCTTGACATCTGCAGATCGATTTCATCCATTTGAGTAATACGGATTGAATCACCATCTCGCAGAGGAAAATCTTGATTTAGGTCCCCCTGGGTGAGCAGTGCGCTCAAATTGCTAACCACCCGTTGAGTGCCTCCATTCTCAACGCGGCGTTGAATCTCGACCCGCTGCAGATCGGCGGCTTGGGTAATGCCGCCCGCCAGCTTAATCGCTTCGATGAGACTTGGGAACTGCCCTTCAGTCCCTACTGGCAGCGTATATTGTCCGGGAGTATAAATTTCGCCTGAGAGGGCAATACGGAGCTGACGGGGAGTTAAAAGATTGACCGTAATTTGTGGATAGCGTACTTCTGAGCGATATCGTTCGCTGATGGCTAGCTCTGCTTGGGCCAGGGTCAACCCCTTAACCGATAGCTGCCCTACCGCTGGTAAGTTGACGTTGCCGTTGGCCAACACGCGCTGTTCGCCGCTATATTCAGGCACGTTAAAAACATCAATGGTGATCAAATCACCGGGTCCTAATAAGTAAATATCATTTAAGGCTGAGACCGACGAGGTAGAGACGGTCTGTGGTATGGCAGGCAAGGCGGCTGAGGCAGGACTACCGACGGCAGCTCCGAGGGCAACGCCAGCGATCAGGGCTGTACGAACTACTGTCTTTAAGTGTGTGTATCTAGTCATGGCAGGAAACGTATAAGGCTAGAAGCGATGTACTTGGAAATAAAAGTAATGTCAGTAGGTCTGAACGCCTGGAAAAATATGATCAAAATCTATTGTTACCCTCTAGAAAAATGCTGGTGATGGACTGCAATATCCGGAAAAATGCTGAAATTGATAACTCTGCTGCATATCTGTCTTATACATTTGACATTAGTCATAGATGCTTAACCAGCGGGTTGTTCTTTTGGTAAGACAGAGCCAGGAGACGAGGGCGTGGGTGGTCTGTTCAGAAGTTGGACTATTGCTGGGTATTTTTCTAGAGGTGATGGTGTATACGCGTTGGGTTTGCCTTATCCACCTGAGTCTTTTCTGGGAGGGGAGCAGGTTCTCTCGGTATTGCAGAAAGCGATGTTTTCTTATTTAGATCCTTTCTAATTGACAAAAATGCAGCCTGACATTATGTTGCTTCAGCCTTAAGTACATTGGCTCCGCATGGGAGCTTTGATTTGGCTCAAGATTCTGTTGAAATTTATCTAATCCTCGATTTTGTTAACGATGTATGAGTATTTGACCCTAAAGATCCGGTAGTTAGAACTAAGGGATGTGCAGGAAAAAAACCGGCTGCTTAGCAAGGCGTGGCAATAGCTATTCCTTTTATATTGGACTTGAGTTAATGCTCAAAGGCCTTAACGAGAGGGGTGTGGATAAAGCGCAAGCGGGTTGAGACCCCTCCAGTACCTCTCCTCCTTATTAAGGCTAGGGTGTATGCACCACATCTGAGAGACAGACTGAGAAGCAGCTTCAGAGCTTGCATTAGCCCTCTCCCTAAATCTCAAGCTTGGGAGAGGGACTTTGAGACCGGAGGCGTGTTTTCTACCAAAAATCTACTGCTTGATTGAATTCTATTGTTGTGTAGCTGCCTGGGTGCTTTGAAGATTTGTGCTACTACATCTGGGTTCGTAGCATTTTTGTTTTTTGTATATGTCCTTTGAAGCTGTTTTTTAGGTAGACATTGTCTGATTGAACACCAGCTTCAGTAATTGTACTGAGGCCTTGTATCCTTTGTGAATTCAGCTTTTTATAAGGATAGGCTAGCTACTTAGTCCGGATTATGTTTGCTTTATTCGTAATTTGTTTGAGAAGTATTGAGTAAATATGCTGAATGCTTTTTCAGGGCTGCTCCAATTTAAACAATAGAGACGTACTTTTTCTATTGTCTGGTTCTACCAACAAAAGAAAGGATATATCCTTATTCTTTTGTCAACTTGTTTTTAAAGGCCTGTTTGTCTGTTTTCTGTGTACAAGGGCGACATACTCCTGACACAGTGAACGTTATAAGTATTTTGTTGTAGGGTTTCTAATGGATGAGATGTTTTTATTACGGACAATCGTTAGAAGCCTTGTGTCATAAGTCGCTATCTGCTCCAGCAATGACTTATGTAAGTAGGTTGACCCAATTAGCTCTTAGATATCGCAAGCCCCCTTCCGTCCCCCAATTCTGGGGGAGACTAAACTCAAAGTTCCCAGAATTGAGGGTTTGGGGGCAGATGCTAAGACGTTAAACAATTTGTTTATATCTTATAAAAGATTGAACTCACCTACTTAAATCAATGTATCTGCTGTATTTCAGCAAACAACGGGCTCTGGAGTAACTGTGATCAGCAGCCTTGACTAAGGGGATTCGTATCAAACTCTCTTAGATTTTGCTGGCTTTCAAGCTTCGGAGTGTGTTTTCTGTAAATACCAACTATCTATTGCTCTCTAGATTTATGTTGGCGTTAATGTGATGCTTGATTTATCAGCATTTTTTCTCGGCTACGGTTTTTATTTTCTTGCTTTTACTAGCGCATTTGTTGTTGTTGTTATTAGTGTACCCATTGTTAGGACATTAGCGATCCGTTGTGATCATGTTGATTTGCCATGCGATCGCAAAGTCCATGAAATCCCGATGGTACGACTAGGAGGCGTTGCTATTTTTCTTGGCACCCTCGCAGCGGCTATCTGTCTTTGGCAGTTGCATGGCTTTAGTGACTTACTCCCGGTTGACCAAAGGGAGATCTTAATCATTCTATTAGGCGGTAGCGGCTACTTTTTGCTGGGCTTTTTGGATGATTTACAAGGACTATCACCAAAGTTTCGATTGGTCTGTCAGCTTGCGATCGCAGCCCTAGTCTGGCAAGGCGGTGTTCGGATTGACGTATTGAACGTACCCGGTCTGGGGTTAGTACACCTGGGGTTGTTGAGCCTGCCCATCACGCTGTTGTGGATAGCCGGTATGGTCAATGCCATTAACTGGATCGATGGGTTAGACGGTCTGGCCTCGGGAGTTAGTGCGATTTCTGCGCTGATGATAGTGGGTATTTGTCTATTTGTCGGTGAGCCGTCGGTGGCCCTAGTAGCCATGGGTTTGGTGGGAAGTCTTTGTGGCTTTTTGCTTTACAACTTTAATCCAGCCTGC
>JBCDFI010000227.1:0-8259 GCA_039178155.1 Cyanobacteria bacterium P01_H01_bin.105 | reverse complement strand
TTAACCAAAACCTACTACGCCGCATTGGGCGAGTATGCGGCCGATCCCTCTGATGATGAGAAAAAGCAGGCCGTCGATACATCGATGTCAGCAGCCTTCAGTAAAATTGACAAAGCGGTTAAGCGCGGCAGCATTCATAAAAATGCAGCTGCTCGTCGCAAGTCTAAGCTCGCCCATGCTCGCAAAAAGCATGAATCGGCTTCGTAGCATCCATGCAGCTGGTTGATTCCCACGTTCACATTCACCACAGCTTTGATAGCCTGAGCTTTCAGACTGACTTAGATGAGGTGGCAGCAGCTTGGCGACAGGCTGGCGTAGTTCATCTAGTTCATTCTTGTGTGCAGCCTTCAGAGTTTGAGGCAATGCAGGCGATTGCTGACCGATTTACTGAGGTGTCCTTTGCGGTGGGTCTGCATCCAGAAGATATGGATCAGTGGACGCCAGACTTGGCAGAAAAGATCCATCATCTGGCACTTGCTGATCGTCGGGTGGTAGCTATTGGGGAAACTGGACTGGATTTCTACAAGGGTGATGATCAGGCATGTCAAATTGAAGCTTTTCGGGCTCAGTTGTCCGTCGCTTATGAGTTAGATTTGCCCGTAATTATTCATTGTCGAGATGCGTCAGCAGCGGTACGTGATGTCCTTAAGTCTTTTGCCCAGGAACATGGACCTGTGCGGGGTGTAATGCACTGTTGGACAGGCTCACCGGAGGAAACTCAATGGTTTCTAGACCTGGGTTTTTACATTAGCTTTAGCGGCATCGTGACGTTTAAGAGCGCGACTCAGGTGCAGGCGTCAGCCAAGATGGTGGGCTGCGATCGCATCCTTATAGAAACCGACTGCCCATTTTTGTCCCCCGTTCCTAAGCGTAAGGAGAAGCGAAATCAGCCAGCAAATGTGCTTCACGTAGCTGAATTTGTCGCCGATTTACGCGGTGTATCTTTGGAAGTACTGGCAAAACAAACAACCGACAACGCCAGAACATTGTTTAAGCTTCCTGATGCTTCGTTTGCAGTTTCTGAGTAACCGGCTTTCCAAGTAGTAGCCGACTTCAAATCATCAGCACCATTTTAAAAACCAAGGCGTTTAATTTACCAACGAAGGTTAGTTCAAAGCAGCCTCTGCAATACTGCCTCACCCAATAAAAATACAAAGTGACAAAAACATTAAATTTCGCTGCTGATTTGTGCTACACTGTCGCGGCTATGCGTTAGCCTTACGATAGCGAGCCAACTCAGCTTTTTGCACTCATCCTATCCATAACGTTGGTGTCTAACAGTTGCTTCAAATACTGCTCATTGCGCCCACTTTAGCTATCGGATGCTAGCAAACCCCTCTCAAAATACCAGTCTGACTGCATTGCCCCATGGGGAAGTGTAGTCCTTATCGTGTTTGTAACTTCGCACTATCTCGATTTAACTAAGATCCCTTATCTCTCGCTTTTATACCCCGTTTAATTTAGGCCCGACCTGCTCGAGGAGACGAATGACTGACCTAACCATTTCCCAATCCTCCTTTGTACTACCTGACCTAGTTGAAATTCAGCGTTCTAGTTTTCGCTGGTTTTTGCAAGAAGGTTTAATCGAAGAACTTGAGAGTTTTTCGCCGATTACCGACTACACCGGGAAATTAGAGCTGCATTTTCTTGGCAAAGACTATAAGCTCAAAAGCCCTAAATATATGGTCGATGAGGCCAAGCGTCGTGACAGCACCTACTCAGTACAAATGTATGTCCCAACGCGCCTCATTAACAAGGAAACCGGGGAAATTAAAGAGCAAGAGGTATTCATTGGCGATCTGCCACTGATGACCGATCGCGGTACCTTCATCATCAATGGTGCCGAGCGAGTGATCGTTAATCAGATTGTGCGTAGTCCCGGCGTTTACTACAAGGCTGAAACAGACAAGCACGGTCGCCGGACTTACAATGCCAACCTGATTCCTAACCGAGGAGCATGGCTTAAGTTTGAAACCGATAAAAATGATCTGGTTTGGGTCCGTATTGATAAAACTCGAAAGCTTTCTGCCCAGGTTTTATTCAAAGCCTTAGGGCTCAGTGATGGCGAGATTTTTGATTCTCTACGTCATCCTGAATATTTTCAAAAAACAATTGAAAAAGAAGGACAATTTAGCGAAGAAGAAGCCTTACTGGAGCTATATCGTAAACTGCGTCCTGGAGAACCTCCAACCGTTTCAGGTGGCCAGCAGCTTTTGAACTCACGCTTTTTTGATCCCAAACGTTACGATTTGGGTAAAGTAGGACGCCATAAACTCAATCGCAAGTTGCGATTGAATGTGCCAGATGCAGTTCGGGTCTTAACACCTCAGGATGTACTAGCCGCAATCGACTACCTGATCAACCTAGAATTTGACATCGGCATCATTGACGATATCGATCATCTTGGTAATCGTCGGGTGCGTTCCGTTGGTGAGCTATTACAAAACCAGGTACGCGTCGGACTCAATCGTTTAGAGCGGATTATTCGTGAACGAATGACCGTCTCTGATTCTGAGTCTTTGACTCCCGCGTCTTTGGTGAACCCCAAGCCTCTAGTTGCAGCCATCAAAGAGTTCTTTGGCTCCAGCCAGCTATCCCAGTTTATGGATCAGACCAACCCTTTGGCTGAGCTAACTCACAAGCGACGTATTAGCGCCCTTGGGCCTGGTGGTCTAACTCGTGAACGGGCTGGTTTTGCTGTTCGAGACATTCACCCCTCTCATCACGGTCGTATTTGTCCAATTGAGACACCAGAAGGTCCAAATGCAGGTTTGATTGGCTCTCTAGCAACCCACGCTCGTGTAAATGATTTTGGTTTTATTGAAACACCCTTTTTCCAGGTAGAAAATGGCCGTATTCGGAAAGATCTCCCTTCGGCTTACATGACAGCTGACGAGGAAGATGACTTCCGGGTGGCACCGGGCGATATCCCTATCGATATTGATGGGAATATTCTGGGTGAGTCTGTACCTGTGCGGTATCGTCAAGACTTTATTACTACTGCAGCCTCCGAGGTGGACTATGTAGCCGTATCTCCGGTACAAATCATCTCGGTTGCCACTTCTTTAATTCCTTTCCTTGAGCATGATGATGCGAACCGAGCCCTTATGGGATCGAACATGCAACGTCAGGCTGTACCGTTACTACGTCCGGAACGGCCCCTGGTGGGCACAGGGCTAGAGGCTCAAGCGGCTCGTGACTCTGGCATGGTAGTTGTTAGTCCAGTTAATGGCGAAGTCACTTTTCTGGATGCCAAAAAAGTAGTCGTTACTGATGCCGACGGCAATAAATACGCCCAAGAGCTTCAGAAATATCAACGTTCAAATCAGGATACCTGCCTTAACCAGCGTCCTTTAGTTTTCGCTGGTGACACAGTGGTGGCTGGTCAGGTATTGGCCGACGGCTCTGCCACTGAGGGTGGAGAAATTGCCCTTGGACAGAACGTGCTGGTAGCTTATATGCCTTGGGAGGGCTATAACTACGAAGACGCCATCTTATTGAGTGAGCGTCTCGTCTATGACGATCTCTATACGTCTATCCACATTGAAAAGTTTGAAATTGAGGCACGTCAGACCAAACTTGGCCCAGAAGAAATTACTCGCGAAATTCCCAACGTTGGTGAGGATGCCCTACGTCAACTTGATGAAACAGGCATTATTCGAATCGGTGCCTGGGTTACATCTGGTGACATCCTTGTGGGTAAAGTGACACCTAAGGGTGAATCCGACCAACCTCCTGAGGAAAAACTACTACGAGCTATTTTTGGGGAAAAAGCCCGAGATGTTAGAGACAACTCACTTCGAGTCCCTAACGGAGAGAAAGGTCGTGTCGTAGATGTTCGTGTCTTCACTCGTGAGCAAGGGGATGAACTACCACCTGGTGCCAACATGGTGGTAAGAGTTTATGTTGCTCAGAAACGCAAGATTCAGGTGGGTGACAAGATGGCAGGTCGCCATGGCAATAAGGGAATCATTTCTCGAATCCTGCCGATTGAAGACATGCCATATCTACCCGATGGCACACCAATTGATATCGTCCTCAATCCTCTAGGTGTGCCATCTCGAATGAATGTGGGACAGGTGTTTGAATGTCTGCTGGGATGGGCAGGAGAAAATCTTAATGCCCGCTTTAAAATCACGCCTTTTGATGAAATGTATAGCAGTGAGGCATCCATGGAAACCACCCATGGAAAGCTCCAAGATGCGCGAGAGGCTGCCGGTAGTGACTGGGTGTTCAACCCTGACGACCCAGGCAAGATTCAACTTTACGATGGTCGTACTGGAGAAGCGTTTGACCGTCCTGTAACTGTAGGAAAACCCTACATGTTGAAGTTGGTTCACCTAGTAGACGATAAAATCCACGCTCGATCTACTGGTCCTTACTCGCTGGTAACCCAGCAACCCCTGGGTGGAAAGGCTCAACAAGGTGGTCAGCGCTTTGGGGAAATGGAAGTATGGGCTCTCGAAGCATTCGGAGCTGCCTACACCTTACAAGAGCTGCTGACTGTCAAGTCTGATGATATGCAGGGTCGTAACGAAGCTCTCAATGCCATTGTTAAAGGCAAGGCTATTCCCAGACCAGGAACGCCTGAGTCTTTCAAGGTATTAATGCGCGAGCTGCAGTCCCTTTGCTTGGATATTGCAGTGCATAAACTTGAGACTCAAGAAGATGGCACAAGTCGTGATGTAGAAGTTGACTTAATGTCAGATTCTATCAATCGACGTTCACCATCACGGCCTACCTATGAATCGATATCTCGCGAGGAAGCACCACCTGCTGAGACTCCTCCGGTAGCACCTGCTGCTACTCCTGGAATTGAAGAACCGCCACTTTAAGCGATTGTAAGCTGAGCGTTCATGTTCCATACGGTTCTCTGCAAAGTGCAGGAAAGCAAGAAAGGAGCTGAGCGCTTAAGCCACAGCCTCAGGATTGAAGCATTAACTACACATTTAATTGAGCCTCGATCCCAAGCTCGAAACTATGCCGTGATGTGTAGGCCACATACAAGGAATCAAAAGAATGCCAAAACTAGAACAGCGCTTTGACTACGTCAAAATTGGATTGGCTTCACCCGAGCGTATTCGTCAGTGGGGTGAACGCACGTTGCCCAATGGTACGGTTGTTGGTGAAGTAACCAAGCCAGAGACAATTAACTACAGAACCCTAAAGCCTGAAATGGATGGGCTGTTCTGTGAACGCATTTTTGGCCCTGCTAAGGACTGGGAATGTCACTGTGGCAAGTACAAGCGTGTACGACATCGTGGAATTGTTTGTGAACGCTGTGGAGTCGAAGTAACGGAGTCTCGTGTACGCCGTCATCGCATGGGCTACATTAAGCTGGCAGCTCCGGTAGCCCATGTTTGGTACCTCAAAGGTATTCCCAGCTACATCGCGATATTGCTTGACATGCCTCTAAGAGATGTTGAGCAGATCGTTTATTTCAATGCCTACGTGGTTCTCGATCCGGGTAATGCTGATAGCTTGAACTATAAGCAGCTCCTAACGGAAGACCAATGGATTGAGATTGAAGATCAGCTTTACGATGAGGAATCTGAACTCTCAGGGATTGAAGTTGGTATTGGTGCCGAGGCGCTGCAGCGACTACTGCAAGACCTAGAATTAGAAGCGGTCGCCGAACAACTGCGAGAAAATATTGATAACTCAAAAGGGCAAAAACGCGCGAAGTTGATCAAGCGCTTACGCGTGATTGATAACTTTATTGCGACTGGCTCCCGTCCAGATTGGATGGTGCTAGATGTGATTCCTGTGATTCCTCCCGATTTGCGCCCGATGGTGCAGTTGGATGGTGGTCGATTTGCCACGTCAGACCTTAACGATCTTTATCGTCGTGTCATCAACCGAAATAACCGATTGGCAAGGCTACAGGAGATTCTGGCACCTGAAATCATCGTTCGTAATGAAAAGCGAATGCTGCAAGAAGCAGTTGATGCCCTAATTGATAACGGGCGTCGTGGACGAACTGTGGTGGGGGCCAACAATCGTCCGCTCAAGTCCCTTTCTGACATTATTGAGGGTAAACAAGGGCGTTTTCGACAAAACCTTCTGGGTAAGCGAGTTGACTACTCCGGTCGTTCCGTAATTGTGGTTGGACCCAACCTAAAGATTCATCAATGTGGCCTACCCCGTGAAATGGCTATTGAGCTATTTCAGCCCTTTGTAATCCATCGCTTGATCCGTCAGGGGTTGGTCAACAATATCAAGGCAGCTAAGAAGCTGATTCAACGTAACGACCCAAGCATTTGGGGAGTGCTGGAAGAAGTTATTGAAAATCACCCGGTAATGCTAAACCGGGCACCAACGCTTCACCGTCTTGGGATTCAGGCATTTGAGCCGATGTTGGTTGAAGGACGTGCTTTACAGCTGCATCCACTTGTTTGTCCGGCCTTTAATGCTGACTTTGACGGCGACCAAATGGCGGTACACGTTCCGCTGTCTCTAGAAGCACAGTCAGAGGCGCGACTACTCATGTTGGCGTCCAACAACGTCCTTTCCCCTGCAACAGGGCGACCGATCATCACGCCCAGTCAGGATATGGTGCTGGGTTGCTATTATCTCACCGCAGAAAATCCCTACGAGCAGAAGGGTGCCGATTCCCATTTTGCCAGTATGGAAGATGCCATCATTGCCTATGAGCAAGGCATGGTAGGTCTCCATGCTTGGGTATGGCTTCGGTTTGATGGGCCGGTCGAGGATGATGGCGACCCCATTGAAGTTATTGACAACGGAGATGGCATGGTAACCAAACGCTATGAAAAACGCCGTGTTCGGGAAGATAATGACGGCAATGTCTTATCACAACATCTTTATACAACCCCTGGACGCATCATTTACAACCACGCTGTCCATGCGGCACTTGCCAGTTAGAATCATCCGTCAATTTTTATTCAGTTAGCCAGTATCACATTGAGGCAGAGAGTTCCCCATGGCAGATCAAGGTAACAAACAAGCCAATTCCATCATTTATCGCAATCGTATTATTGATAAGAAACAGCTTAAAAATCTGATTTCTTGGTCATTTGATAATTACGGTACGGCTCGCACAGCGGCAATGGCTGATGAAATCAAATCGCTTGGTTTCAAATATGCCACCCGTGCAGGGGTATCTATTAGTGTGGATGACCTGCAGGTACCTCCGAGTAAGCGCCAATTGTTAGATGCTGCAGAACAAGAAATTCGAGACACAGAAGAACGCTATACCCGAGGAGAAATTACAGAAGTAGAGCGTTTCCAGAAGGTAATTGATACCTGGAATGAAACTAGTGAAGAGTTGAAGGACGAAGTAGTCCGTAACTTCAAGGAGAATAATCCACTCAACTCAGTCTATATGATGGCCTTTTCCGGGGCTCGCGGTAATATTTCTCAGGTACGTCAGCTTGTAGGAATGCGGGGATTAATGGCCAATCCCCAAGGGGAAATTATTGACCTTCCCATTAAAACTAATTTCCGAGAAGGTCTGACCGTTACTGAATACATTATTTCATCCTACGGTGCGCGTAAGGGACTTGTAGATACTGCACTACGTACAGCAGATTCCGGATATCTAACCCGCCGGTTAGTTGATGTTTCTCAGGATGTAATCATTCGAGAAATTGATTGTGGTACGGATCGTTGTATTCCATTAAGTGCCATGACCGATGGTGAGCGAGTGCTTATCTCCTTAGAGAATAAGCTGTTAGGTCGAGTACTAGCAGAAGATGCCGTTCATCCCAAAACCGGCGAAGTAGTGATGCCTCGGAATAAGCCTCTGGACGCAGATATGGCAAGGGCTGTAGATGAGTCTGGGATCAAAGAAGTTAAAGTACGCTCTGCGCTTACTTGTGAAGCAGCGCGTTCAGTATGTCAGCACTGTTATGGTTGGAGCTTAGCTCATTCTCATATGGTGGATTTGGGCGAAGCAGTGGGGATTATCGCCGCTCAGTCTATTGGCGAACCTGGTACGCAATTAACAATGAGAACATTCCACACAGGTGGAACCTTTACTGGAGAATTAGCCCCTCAGGTAAGGGCGAAAGTCTCTGGTCAATTCCAAATGCCTACAAGTTTAAGGAGTCGTCCATTCCGGACCCGTCACGGTGAAGATGCCTTGGTGATGGAGTCAAATACAGACGCCAAACTCCTAATGGATAGCGGCAAGACTCGTTCTGTTTCTCTACCGCAAGGTTCGATTGTATTTGTCACCGATGGAGCCACTCTGGCAAAGGGTGATCTAATAGCAGAATTACCTACAACTGGCCGAGT
>JBCDFI010000226.1:0-8269 GCA_039178155.1 Cyanobacteria bacterium P01_H01_bin.105 | reverse complement strand
GGGCAAAATGCCGTCGTTAGGAGGCAGGTTCGGTGTGTTTTGGGAATTGTCTTGAAACATGGGTTCTGGTTCTCCAATTGGGTATAGGGCCTCTACCCCTTGAATAAAGCGGCGTTGAGGCTTAGGAAAGCCAGAACCTAAAGTTCAGCCACCCCGCAAATTGTTTTGCTAATCGAGGTGGCTGAGACATAATAATACCCAGCCTCCAGATCGGCTCGTGCTTTCTGGGGGTTAGCCATCGGTATGGTGTTGCTAGCACCTACCGATGGTGCCAAATTTTAGGTTCTAGTGAGATAGCCGTGAACGTCACGGCATTAGTTGAAAGTAAGCCAAAATTCTGTTGCCGTCAAGCTACGAACGGATGTAACTATACAAAAGTTGTTTACCACTATGGCCAGTACCTACCGCCCCCAAGCTGAAGACACAACAATCGCAGCCGACCGTCATTTGTTTGGTCTGCTGGCGCAGCGCAGTAATGAGCAACGCATGGCGATGACCGTAAAGTTTACTCAGGGGGCTCTGGCTATGTCTATGGGTGGCCTAAAGCACCGATTTGGCTATCTTGATCAAGCAGCCTTTGCTCAGAAAGTGGCTCAAGCCTGGTTGGGCGATTACTGGCCCGCAGGATTTAAACCCAAGGGAGACCCTATGACATGGATTCAGGATTCGATAGGTTTGGCCCGTCGTCTGCATCGTATCTTCGACAATTTGGGAGCTGAATATTATGTGACTGGTGGTGTCGCCGCGACGACCTACGGTGAACCCCGCTCTACGATAGATCTAGACTTGGTTATTAATGTTTTTGGAGATGCGCTTTACCCTTTAGTCGCAGCGTTAGAAGCGGATGGTTTCTATATTCCCGGTGTGGAAGATGTTGTTTCAGGACGGATGAAAATTCTGCAGATTACTGACCAGGAAACTATTGCACGGGCTGACCTGGTGATTAGCGGTCGTGATGCCTGGGATGCTGTTAAGTTTAACCGTCGCCGATTGATCAACGATGTTTATCTGGCATCTCCTGAAGATGTGGTGCTAAACAAATTGCGTTGGGGCCAGCAGAGTCAGTCAGAAAAGCAGTGGCGTGATGTGCTAGGCGTGCTGAAGGTACAGGGCAACAGCCTGGATTTTGGCTATATGCAAACGTGGGCCAAACAGTTAGGTCTGACTCAAGACCTGGCCAGGGCCATAGGAGAAGCGGGATTGGAATAAAAGACTATAACCGCCCCGTCGAAAAGAACCGATAGCCAAACGCCATGGCTGACGTGGCCACAAAAAACTGCCACAGACTGGTGGGATTAAGAATGGCGCGGCTGCTCACAACTGGCTGCCAAGATCCTGGGGCCGTGCTTGATAATTCTGTGGGCAGATGCTTTGAAATGATTGACGTACTATAATTAGCGGGATTTGATACTGTGTTATGCGCAAAACAGACATTCATAGTCGTTTTCGGTTTTAATCGTTAGACACACATGTCAGATTGATTTGGCGAACTTTATAGGAGGTATTGCAGTTATGGAACGGTTTCGATCACTAGTGCGATCGATTATGGGAGTATTCCTGGTTGCGATCGCAACCCTACTCGTGAGCTGTAGTTCAGGCGGTAAGGCGACTGCGCCCCCAACCTATTCTGCTGACCAGCTGGCTCAGATCGCCATTTACGCCCAGCGAATTGAAAAATCTAAGGCTCGTCTACCCGAGCTGGCGGACTACGTTCGCAATGATAACTGGGTCAATATCGACAATTTTATCCACGGTCCTTTGGGTACTCTTAGATCCGGCATGAACCGTCTGGCCTATCAGCTACTACCCGACGACAAAGCTCAGGCATTAAAACTGTCAGATAAGATTTCTAGCGATCTTGAAGCCATGAGTGCTGCAGTGGGTGCTTATGATAGCGGTCGCAGCAATGGGGCCTATATTAAATTTGCCAAAGATTTGAGCACTTTTATCGACCTCATACCGTCTGAAAATCCAGCAGTAGACTAAATCACTATATGACACGAATTGCTATTGTCGGCTGTGGAATTGTCGGTGCTACCCTAGCTTATGAGCTGAGTCGCCACAGCCACTTAGAGGTTCACGTCATCGACCAAGAGAATCCTGCCCAGGGCTCTACTCAAGCAGCCTTGGGCGTTTTAATGGGGATTATTAGCCATAAAATCAAAGGCCGTAACTGGCGATTACGTCGGGATAGCATTGAACGTTACAAGACCCTAATTCCTGAGCTAGAAACGACTCTGGGCCGACCGATTCCCCACATTCAAGGCCTAGTCAGGCTATGTTTTGATGCCGAACAACTCCCGCGCTGGCAATCACTCCAGGCTAAACGCGCTGACCAGGGATATCCATTAGAAATTTGGTCACCAGAACAGCTTGATGACCGTTGTCCTCAAATAAATGGACAGGCAGTTAAAGCGGCTATTTACTCACCTCAAGATGGTCAAGTCCACCCCGAACAGTTGGCCTTAGCTCTAGTAGAAGCGGCCCAGCAGCGAGGCGTTATCACCCACTGGCAAAGTCCAGTCTTAGCTTTAAATAAACGCTCAGGCTATTGCTCTCAGCTACAGCTGCCCGATGAGACCTTAGATGTGGACTGTGTGATTATATCGGCAGGTCTAGACTCAGCAGACCTGAGCCAGCTAGGGACAGAACCGTTGCCAATGATTCCGGTGCTGGGGCAAGCTATGGAAGTTGAACTGGAGTCTCCCTTGGGACACGACCATTTTCAACCTGTCATCAGTGGCCATGATGTACATCTGGTGCCCCTGGGGCAAGGGCGCTACTGGATTGGCGCTACTGTGGAATTTCCGCCAGGTGGAGAGGCAGTGGAGCTGCCCTTAGATGACGACATTAAGTTAGAACCAGACTTAGATCGCCTAGAGGAGATGCGGCAGATCGCGATTCGCTACTGTCCTGCCGTGGCCCATGCTCAGATCCTACGGTATTGGAGCGGGTTACGACCTCGACCCCAGGGTCAGGGGGCTCCGGTGATTAAGCCCCTAGCGGGCTATGAGAATGTGATTTTGGCGACAGGTCACTATCGTAACGGGGTTTTGTTGGCACCGGCCACGGCGATAGTTGTTGAGGGATTGTTGGGTTTGACGGCAGCCGAGATCCCTGAAGCCACTGAGGAGACCCAGGCTTAGCGCAGCAGCGGGGAAGAAACTGCGCCCCCAGCTCCTACAAAAATAACCCTTGGAGATGCCCATGGCCGTTAAGTTAGACAGCGTAGTCCCCTTTGGCCGGTCGTTGGATGAATACACTAAGATGTTTAGTCTGACCGATGCAGAATTCCAGCACCCTATCCTAAGCGTTGCCGATGGACCGGCCAGCTTTAACGCAGAAGGAACCCAGCGAGGGTATCACATCACATCGGTTGACCCGCTATATGGTTTTAATGCTGGCCAGATTAAACAGCGTTTTGATGCTGTTGTAGACGACATTATTACTCAGGTGGAGAGTAGCCTAGATGACTGGATGTGGAGCTATCATCGCTCTCCTGATGATCTGCGCAACAATCGAGAGAAAGCCATCAGTCTATTTTGTCGAGACTTTGATCTAGGCAAACGTGAAGGTCGCTATGAGCTAGGAGAACTGCCTCAGCTAGACTATCCCGATGCCGTATATTCACTCGGTCTGTGCTCCCATTTTCTGTTTCTTTATTCAGATCAGTTTGACCAAACCTTCCATCTAAAGTCCATTCTCGAAATGTTACGGATTTGTCAGGAGGTTCGTATTTTTCCACTGTTAAATCTAGACCTTAAGCCATCGTGTCATTTGGATTTTGTTATCTCCACTCTCACCTCTATGGGCTATCGCTGTGACATTCAAACGGTCACCTATGAGTTTCAACGCAATGGCAACAAGATGTTAAAAATAACTCGATAGCTCTAGTCGAGATTTCTGACGGCAGGTAGCGTAGATCAGCTACGAGGAAGCAACATGGCCGCTAGACGACAGTTTCTGCAAAGTACGGCACTATTTTTGGGGGGACTAGCAATGGGCTGTGCCAATTCTAAGGGAAGTGTCGAGCGATGGCAGATGCCCGATGAAGCCGCCCCCCATAAACGCACCTGGATGGCGTTTGGGGCGAGTGAGCGGATCTGGGGACGGCGGCTACTGCCCGAGGTGAGGCGTAATTTGGTTACTATCGCCCAAGCGATCGCACAGTATGAGCCGGTATCTATGCTAGTCAGAGCTGACGAGTACGACCTGGCTCAGGATTTGTTAGGGTCATCGTCCGTTGAGCTGGTTGTTTCGCCCTTAGATGATCTGTGGATACGGGATACGGGACCGCTGTTTGTATTTTCTCAGCAGGGTCAAATAGCTGGTATTGATTTTAATTTTAATGGCTGGGGGAAGAAACAAGCCTTTCAGCAGGATGCTGCTGTGGCTGCGTTTGTCGCTCAGCAGGCGGGTGTAGACGTGATCACTACGGACCTGGTGCTAGAAGGGGGCTGTATTGAGCTAGATGGTCGGGGTACTGCCCTGATTACGGAAAGCTGCGTGCTTAATGATAACCGTAACCCAGGGGTGTCTAAAGCTCAGTTTGAAGACCGGCTGATGCCGCTTCTGGGGCTGGAAAAGATTGTCTGGCTACCGGGTATTAAGGGGCAAGATATTACCGATGGCCATACTGATTTTTACGTTCGGTTTGCTCGACCGGGGGTGGTCTTGGCGGGGTATGAACCCGATCCTAGCTTTGTGGACCATGGGGTGACTAAACAGCACCTGGAGATTCTCAAAGAGGCGACAGATGCCCAGGGACAGTCCTTTGAGGTGATCGTGCTAGAAGCGCCGAGCCAGATTCGAGATACCTACGAGACGTCAGACTTTGCTGCTGGCTATGTGGGCTTCTATGTGTGTAATGGGGCTGTGATCCTGCAAGAATTTGGGGACGATCGTACTGATCGGGCGGCTCAGCAATCTATCCAGCGTGCCTTTCCGGAACGTGAGCTGGTGGTGATTAATATTGATGCGATCGCAGCTGGAGGGGGCAGTATTCACTGTGCGACACAACAAGAACCCGTATCCTTAACCTGACCAACTCCATATCTGTAGAACAAGAGCATGGAGCAAGAGCCAAGAAAATACTCAAAAAAACTGATAATGTGACGGTTTTTGCCACGGTTACAGCCTATAGTTATAGCCTGAAAACATAGTTCTGGTTCTGAGCTTCAAACTATGCGCAACATCACAGCCGCTATCGGTTTATTAGGATTAACGCTGCTTGCAGGGGCTGCCTATTTTTCACGTCAGCAGGCCATTGCCCAAGCAACGGCTCCCACAGGATTAATCGTTAAGTCGAGTCCCTACAGTGTTGAGGAAACAGAAACTCGATTTAAGCAAATTTTAGAAGATAAGGGGTTAAACCTATTTGCCACCGTTGACCATGCCCAAAATGCATCAGGAGCTGGTCTGGAGCTGCGGCCCACCCGTGTAGTTATTTTTGGTAACCCAAAGGTGGGTACGCCGCTAATGCAGTGTCAGCAGACCATTGCTATTGATTTACCCCAAAAAGTACTGATCTGGGAAGATGAGCAGGGACAGGTACAGCTGGCCTATAACGATCCCCAGTATCTAGGCGGTCGTCATCGTCTAGATGGCTGTGGTGTAGAGGCGATTAAGACAATTTCAGGGGCGCTCAATAATCTGACCAACGGCGCGTTGGCCAAGCCTCTTTAAACGAAAACCGAATCCTGGCTAACCCTGGCCCACACATCTCATATACTGCTCGACCCGGCTGTGATCGACGGCACAGCCTATGGACCTATCTATGCATATAGTAGACCCATAGACAGACCACTCTATTGAATAACTTCCTATTCCTGGGGCCATACGTAGACAGAATCCTCTATATCTAACCCGAAGCCTGCCACGGACTCTGAGTTGTGGCAGGCTTCTTATTGGTTCAACACGTTATTGTTAGGAATTAGGGTAAACCGATTAATTAACTGCTTAATCGCCCTGGGATACCCTTGCTCCATTTCCAGGGCAGGCATTCCATGGTCAGCTAACACGGCTTGAATTCGACCGTAGGCTTCTGGTAGCTGATTAAACGGAATTTGTGGAAACGCGTGGTGGACGGCATGATAATTTAACCCACCGATTAACCAACTAAACCAAGCGCTGGTCTGCAAATTTCGAGAAGCATAGAGCTGTGTCAGCTGGTGACTGCCCGCCTGATGCCATAGGCCATAGTGTTCTAGATGGGCTCGGGTCTGGGCAATTGCGCCTACCACTCGCTCTAGGCAAAACCAAAAGAGCAGGTATCGTACAATTCCAGCCTGGGTGAGAACAACAACCGTGACCGCGCCGGTCTGGACTAGGGCCATTCCCACCAGGTCGACCCACCATTGAACTCTAAGTCGAGGCCGCAGAGACTGCAATCGTCGCCCGTCTATAAATGTTTTGACAACAATTCCTAGGCCGCCTAGAACAAATATATTGACTATCCACTGGTGACGTATGTACCACTTTACCCAAGACGATGCCTGCTCATATTCCTGTTCGCTCCATTGATAGCGTTCTGGATCGCGTAAATCTAGACCGTTCCAGCCGTGATGCAGTTGGTGTAATTCTGAATAAACGCCCACTGGCCAGAGCATAGGCCAGGATATGATCCGCGCCAATATCGCTTCAACGATAGGTCGGCCTAGTAGCGTATGGTGAGCCATATCGTGGGTGCAGATCAGCCAGCCTGCATAAAATATGCCAGCCCCGGCCGTCCATAGCCAAAACCCGATTTCGGCCTGGGTGGTCCAGGCTAGGGTGAGGCAGCTCAGCACGGCAATACCCAACAGACTAAAGCGCCAGCAGCCGTGCCAAACATTTACGGACTGTAGATCGGCGACAGTCGTCTGGAGTGTCTTGTTAGAAACTGTAGGCTGTGCGTTTGGTGGCGCTGTAAATTTTGCCGGAGGTCTCACAGAGCTATCGGTCATATGCGGTTTTAGTGCATGTTTTGGACTTAATATCTAAGTACCACTATCTAACACGGTTAGCTGAATGTCGGCTTTTAGGGTGCTTTGGCTAACGTGCCCTGTTTGCAGCTTGCCTGTCACTGCTGCTGCCTGGGTTGGCTCGGCAGCAGCGGCTAAGGCAATATGACCATCGGCAACCGCTAAGCCTAGGGTGGGGTCAAATCCTCGCCAGCCGCCCCCCGGCACATAGACCTCCGGCCAGGCGTGCAGCTCTCGTGAGGGTTGGTTGGCATCTCCTTGCTGATAGCCACTGACAAATCTGGCCCCTAGACCCACAGCGCGACAGGCCGCCATAAACAATACGGTAAAATCGCGACAGGTACCCCGGCGTTCGGCTAGGACGATACCAGGAGACCAGGGAGGACCGTGGTGGCGGGTCTCATAGGTACAGGTTTGATAAATGGCCTGGGTAAGCCCGGTCAAAAATAGCCCCACGTTACCATCGACTTGATGCAGCAACTGCTGTGCCCAGTCAATGACAGTAGGACTCTCGGCATAGGCCGAGAGCAAATAGGGCGCAACCTGACGCTGAAGAGATTGGGGATAGTCGACAGGAACAGTAATCGCCCAATCATGGGAAAGGTAGTCAAAGGGATTGGTCCGCAAGGTTTCTACATCGCATTGGGTTGCAATGGTCAAGGTAGTTACTTTGCGTTCAGAAAACCATACTTGACGGCAAACGTTACTTTCTATATCAAGCCAGTCTGTGGTTTTACGAGGGGTAGGAGAAATCTCACAGGTAAAGTGGTGGAGCCGCTGTGTGCCATCCACCCGAGGCTGCAGACGCAGTATGTGGGTGCCTAGCTGCACTGGCTCAGCGTAGTGGTATTGGGTGGAATGGGCGATGCGATAGCGCAAGGTGAAAGGGAGGGGAAAGGAAGGGAAAGGCAGGGGAAGGGAAAGGGGGAAAGGGGGAAAGGGGGAAGGCAGGGAAAAACCTAGGAGCTTGGGTTGGAGCTATCTAAGGTTAATTATGCGGCTGCCGATAGGCCAAAAAAGTTTTCGGTGATGGCACTGCCAACCTGGTTAAGGTCACTTTGTAGCTGGTCTAAAAATTCGTGGAGGCCGGTGTGAAAAATCTCTTCTAGAGTGATGTATTCAAGCTGCGATCGCAGCTTACCCAGTCGCCGTTCACTCGTCAGCTGCCAGCTACCCACGGGAGACCCTGAAATTTTGATCAAGGACTGTTCTGCCTGTAGCATACTGCAACGAATCGAACGAGGAAACTCAGGATGAAGCACCAGAAAGTCGACGATGCCCCTGGGGTTAATCATGTGCTGACACTT
>JBCDFI010000225.1:0-8290 GCA_039178155.1 Cyanobacteria bacterium P01_H01_bin.105 | reverse complement strand
TCTATATACTCAAATTTTGCGCGACACTGGCACCATGACAGCAGAAGAGTTAGTCGCCCAGCATCTGCAGCAAGACATCTCACAACCTCAATTTTGGGAAGCCAGCCTCAAGATTGTTGAGCAGAGTGTTATCTCATTTGAGCACTTAACTAAGAGCTAAGACATCGATAGCTCGTGAACAGGGTTTCCAAGGTTTCTATCCTGATTGAAAGGTCGCAATGACGCTAACCTAGGGAAGAACTTCCGAGCATTTGGCAGATAGGGCGATATTCACTATGGGTGCGAGCACTTCCCTTGACTGGATTTTTTTTGACTGTTTCAATACCTTGATCGACGACTTCGATACGTCTGGCTGTGAAGCAGGGCTAGTGCCCATGTATCAGGTACTCGTTACCGCCGGATTCTATGCAGATGTGGAATCTGTGAGAGCTGACTATCATCGCTGGCGACTAGAATATATCGCTGGTAAGCCCTATGAGCAGACACTGCAGCAACGGTTTCGTAATATGTTGGCCACATATCGTCCAGAGGCAGATGCCACTGCTGTTGAGCAAGCCTTAGCTGAGATGGAAGTGCAGTTTATGGAGTGCTTTCCAGCTACATTGAGGCTGCCGTCAGGGGTAGAAGGGATGCTGCAACGCTGGCAAGGGCAGGTATCAATGGGGGTGGTGTCAAACTTTTTTGTGGCCGAATGGCCTGCCAAAATGCTTGAACGTTATGGGCTCAAGTCTTACTTTAAGTTTGTACTGGACAGTGCTGAATGCGGTAAGCGAAAACCTGGCGACGCCGTTTATCATATTGCCTTAGAAGTGGCCGGAAACCCATCACCTGAAAGAGTACTGTTTATTGGCGATCATCTGACGAATGATGCGATCGCACCTCAACGCCTGGGGATGCAGTCAATTTACTTTGATCGTTCAGCCGAACGCACCTCGTCATCAATTGCTCCCCCAAAAATTAATGCCATTACCCATTGGGATCAATTTGTCCCCATCTCTAAGTAGTAACTAGATAGCAGTAGAGCAGCAATGGTATGACGATATGATCTAAGTGAGGCAGCACAACTTACGACTAAAGTCTAGGCAACGACTATGAAACATGGCACCAGAACTAGGGCAGCCTAGGAGCTAGCTCAAAAAGGAAAATCTTGATAAAAGCGTGACTATATAATGGGAGCGTTTGCATACATACCTAATAAGAGCAAAAGTCACTGTTTATAGCCGACAATTAAACGCAGTACACAAATCATCCTTTTAGCAAGCTGAGCCTGCCTTAGTCGAAATTAATTACTACTTCTTACTCTTAACTACTTTAATTATTAGAATCTATATGCGCCGTAGACTTTTCAACGCCACCAGCGTAACCCTGTCTGCAGTGATAATAGCAACCTCACTGAGTGGGTTTGGTTATCAAGCAGCGATGGCTGAAACGTCAGTTACCCCCGAGGTCATTGATAGTAAGCCCAAAAAACAGAGGCAAAAACTATCACAAACAGCACAGCCCAAAGCGTTCCCAGCTGCTGCTCCCAAAGCCAATAAAAATTCTACTCCCCCTGCTCCTATTGAGCCCTTTATTCGAGCAGATGCTGTGGCACTGGGGCAGTGGCTGGTCCTGAAAACAGTCAAAAACCTGGTAGCACCTGCTGCCACTAGCGCTCCTGAAGTAACCTCAAAAACCAAGCCCGAGAGTTCCCCCGCTCAAACTCCAGCCGCAACTACGGCTCAACAGCAACCCGCTGCACCTGCAGCTCCCAAAGTCGCGGTACAGGCTTTACCACCAGAACCCTCTAGCAATCCGACCATTGATAGCTATACAGAAATGCGGGTGGCCCTAACAAAGCAGGCCGCTAATGTTGTAGTAGCGGCCTCCCAAGGCGGAGTCTTAACCAGTACTAACGGTGACCTGATTGAGAGTTTATCCGCTGGTGTTGGATATCAGATTAGTGCTAACAATCAAGGCCTGTTTATTAACGGACAGCCAGCGCCAACAGCCGTCTGGTTGGAATCGGATAACGGTTACGTCGCTGTGGGAGATCGCTGGTATCGCGGCCGACTGCTTTTGCTCTGGCAAAATGGTGGCGTCATGGCCGTTAATTATGTCCTTTTACAGGAGTATCTATATAGCGTGGTTGGAGCTGAAATGTCAGCCAGCTGGTCGTTAGAAGCGTTAAAGGCTCAAGCTGTAGCAGCTCGTTCCTATGCGATCGTCCACACCGTTCGTCACCAGCGCCGAGCCTACGATTTAGACGATACGCAACGCTATCAAGCCTATAAGGGCATTGCCACAGAAGCCAGTTCTACCCAGCAAGCTGTCCAGGAAACCTCTGGGGAATTTATTAGTTATGGTGGCGGTGTGGTGGAGTCGCTGTATGCGGCTAACCAAGGTATTGTTGACGATGCCCATAGCGGCTATGGTATGAGCCAGACAGGTGCTCTAGACCTGGCTGAGCAGGGCTACCGATACTACGAAATCTTGTCTGCATACTACCCTGACACTTCGGTAGGGCGCATCGATATCGGTGAGTAGGCTTGGCAAATAGTTGAGACGACCTACTTGACTACCGTACCTGATTCAGTGGGACTCAGTGGAAATAATCACCTTAAGAAACCTTTGTACCCTTACGAGCCAGGATACACGCTAGATTCTGTCCGGTAATAATCACAGGCCCGAGTACGGTATGCACAATGAGCCGATTGGCATTGGCCTTAACTACTGGCTGTAGCTCGGTCGGTATCTGCAGAGGCTTAGACTGGGCTGCTGGCATATCCGTGGAATTCACATCCGTGTGATAGGGATATTTCGTAGCAACTAATTTATCCTTATTGTGGTGTTTTTTGATCGTTATTCGCTGTCGCTGCTCGTGGGTATTGCGATCAATCCATACTACGGTATCGGCCAGTGAGAGCGTTTGTTCTCCGCGCCAGGTCTTGACATAGATCGTTCCGGTATCACACAACATATGGTTAACCGGGTACCATTTCTTATTGCATAATAGCAGTATGTCCATTAGCTGCAGCTTACGGTGATTAATCCACCAGGTTTTCCAAAATACTGAGGCTTCTTGACAGTGGATTTGATAACCGGCTGGCACACTATGGTAATCATACGAAGCAAAGATGGCTCCAGCTGCCCGTTCTTGTTCCAAATTAAAGGGAATAAAGCCTGCTTCCAGTGCTAGCTGATGAATCAATGCCCAATAATCAGAGCTAAGACGGATGGTAACACTGGGAAAATTAGTCGTAAATTGTCCTTTAGCTAATAAGATACCTTGGGTCGTTAAGAGCTGAATCTCATCTAATGCCTTCTCTACTCGTAGCTCTCGATTTGCTAAAAGAGACTCTTTCCCGTTCAAAAATTGTTTGATTAGTGCAATATTATCGATGGCAATTTTCATAAAAAGTTAATAGCGTTATAGATACCTCTTGCAACAGAGATGTTGCAACTAAATCAAGCAACCTATTTGGGGTGAGGTGGTGATAGTCAGCTCATCCACGGAAATGTACCGCTTATTGTTAAGTCAATTACAGTTTGGTTTTAATAAGTTTTAGATTTAATCCAGTGTTCCCACTTGGTTAAACGATCAAAGAAGTCGCTGCCTGTTGTATCCCACATTCCAGACAGATGCAGAGAAATTACTGACAACAACCCATCATATACTTTCAACAACATCCGTAGATATAATGATGGGATGAGATATTTTCGACCAGTTATTGTCAATGCCGCTGGACATTGCCCCAGCACTTACGTACCGCCAAAGTCATCTATTCTTAAGCTTAACAGTAATGAAAATCCTTATCCGCCCTCCCCAAAAGCGCTGGATGTATTAAAGACTGTTGATACAGAATGGCTACGTCGTTATCCCGATCCCTATTCTCAGGAATTTTGCTGTGCAGCAGCCTTGACCTTAGGGATTTCTCCGGATTGGATAATCGTTGGTAACGGCTGTGACGACCTACTGAGCATATTAATGAGGGCCTGCGTCGGACAGACACGTTCAGTCGTCTATCCAACACCTACCTATGGTCTATATCGCACCCTAGGGGAAATCTGTGGGGCGCAGATTGTTGAAATTGACTATGGTACTCAATACAAGCTGCCGCTAGATAGACTAGTCAGTGCCAACGGTGCTCTAACGCTGATCGCATCCCCCAACAGTCCGTCTGGCCATCAGGTTCCGATTGCTGAGCTACAAAAGTTAGCTGCTAGTATTTGCGGACTGTTGGTTATTGACGAGGCCTATGTGGATTTTGCAGAGGAGTCTGCACTAAGCCTAGTAGCGGCCCATGAACATGTTGTAATTCTACGCACTCTGTCTAAGGGATATGGTTTAGCAGGTCTACGATTTGGCTTTGGTATTGCTCAGCCGTCATTGCTCAAATATTTATTTAAGGTGAAAGATAGCTATGGTGTAGATGCGATCGCATCTAATGTTGCAGCGGCAGCCATTGCAGACCAACCCTATAAAAATTATCGAGTCGCTCAAATTAAAACCGAGCGCCAAAATCTGACATCTACCCTACAAACATTAGGTTTTCAGGTCGCACCATCGGCTGGAAATTTTGTCCTAGCAACCCATCCAAATGCCAAAAAGCTACATGATGGCCTTAGAAAAAATGATATCTGGGTCCGCTATTTTGATCACCCCAACCTAGTCAACAAGCTACGTATTACTGTCGGTACATCGGAACAGAATCAACGACTTTTAGAGACACTGTCAGTATTACTGTAAGAGAAAGAGACGTGAATTGTTAGATGCACGCAAGACTTTTCCCAAATACTCCACCTTTGGACAATGCCAAACATCAACATAACTATATATATTATAGGAATGAAACTAAACCCTAGAGCAACATTGTGGGCTGTGAGTCCGTTTTGGATGTTTAAGTAGCTCATGCAGGAGGCCGATCTTGCGTGAGCTAGCTAGGCAAACGGTTCCAATGTCTCTAAATATCCTGTCAAATAAATCTCCTCTGCATAATGCTCAGGAGATTTTTTTTTCTGAGTGACGTTTAACTCAGTGATTAAACGAATGTCTCGTTCTAAATACCGATAAAAAACTTATCAGGCTGTTTACACATTAAATATAGAAGACGTTGTTTCATCCAACACGAATCTATCTTTGCTAGTGGCTTTTAAGAGGTCCATAAATGCAAATACAGGGGGTGACAGCAAAGCATTCGCCAGGGTGGCGACACAGATAACGCGATAAAAAGGCTCTGGCAAACTATAAACCTGCACACCGATAGGAATCGGTTCAGCAGCTAGTTTCGGGCTAATCGCGGCCCCTAGACCTTTGGCGACCATATTTACGATAGTGGCATCAGAGCGAATTTGATAGGTGGGTTTTAGCTCGACACCGTACTGACGACCATGGTGAATGACCATTGCATCGCAGCTATCACCATCTGGAGCCATAATCAGGGGATGGGATGTGAGTGCTTCCCAGGTTAAGGGGTTGGGCAAAACCGCATCGGGGGGAAAGAGCACTACAAATTCGTCTCGCGTTAGTTCTGAAGCTTCTAAGTCTGGGGCATGGGGCAGGTAAGTAATCCCCACATCTGCCTTACCTTTGCGCAGGTCGGCTTCGACATCGGGGCGATCGTCATACTCAGCGATAGTGATTGCGATCGCAGGGTAGCGCTGACAATACTGAGCAATGACCTCCGGCAAAATGTGGGTAGCCGCACTTCGAAACGCCGCAATCCGTAGCTGTCCCCCTTCAAATCCCTTAGCTAGGTTAGCCTGCTGATAAATATTCGCAATTAGATGGAGCACATGGCGAGAGCGCTCGACAATCTGCTGCCCCACAGGGGTGGGCACCGCTCCATAGCGCCCACGGGAAAACAGCACCACCCCCAAATCTTCTTCTAAGGTAGCGATGGCATAGCTCACTGCCGACTGCGACAGCTGTAGCTGTAGGGCCGCCTCACTAAAACTGCCCCCATCAGCGACAGCGATCAGTACTCGCAGCTGCGAGGGTTTCAGTTGCCCTAAGCGGTCCTGTCCCATGGTGTATTTGCAGAATAACCCAACCCATTGTGACAAGTTCTAGACCATTCACCCAGGGAATCCACTGATGGCGTCCATTGAACGGTTTTATAGCCGGGTTAGGGAGGCGTTGCCCTGACGGACAATATCTATTTTTCTAGATTAAACAGTAGCTTCTTCTCTTCATCCGAGAATGCTTTAGGGTTAGGGTTGACTATCTTAGCTTGAGCATAGGCTCGTTGTACTGCGGGGCGAGCGGCAATAGCTTCAAACCAGCGCTTGAGATGGGGAAAATCATTGAGGTTTTGTCCTTGCTTTTCATAGGGCACAATCCAGGGATACATGGCCATATCAGCGATGGAGTAGTTGACCGCCACATACTCACGAGCGGCTAAACGCTGGTTGAGCACGCCATAGAGACGTGCCGTTTCTTTGACATAGCGATTGATGGCGTAGGGAATTTTCTCAGGGGCGTAGCCCGAAAAATGATGATTTTGCCCCAACATAGGACCCAGACCACCCATCTGCCAGTAGAGCCACTGCATCACCTCAGCTCGACCGCGCACGCTTGTGGGTAAAAACTGCCCCGTTTTCTCAGCCAGGTATTGCAAAACGGCCCCCGACTCAAACAGGCTAATGGGATCGCCGCCGTCCGTAGGCTCTTGATCCACGATGGCTGGAATGCGGTTATTAGGAGCAATCTCAAGAAACTCAGGCTGGAACTGCTCACCTTTACCAATATTGATGGGATGAATGGTGTAAGGAACGTTCGCCTCTTCTAAAAATACCGTAATTTTGTGGCCGTTGGGCGTCGTCCAATAGTAAAGGTCGATCATAACTAACTGCCTTGTACGAAAATATTGAACTATCTTAGCGTGGATATTCCGCCTTCACCACACTATGGCAGGATAGAACGGTTGAATCAGTGAGCGTCCACTATGGCCCTATCAAAAACGGAATCCAAACAGCTATTAGAGCGAATAATTTTTGACGAAACAGCGCCCAAAGATTGGGTGCAGGATGTGTGGGGTTTGAGCCCAATGCACGGTGACGAGGCAGCCAAACTGTTGGATGTGTTTGAGGCCCTGATCGAATGCTGCTCTGAGGAGAAACTAGAAAATTTGGTACAAAGTTTAGTGAGAGCCCAAGCGGAGGCATAGCATGAACACCTGGGATACCGACCGATTTTTTGCGGTGATTGAGGAGTTAGTCCTGTGTCATTCTCCTAGCGGTGTTGAAGAAGAGGTGAATCGCTATATTCAGCAGTGGTTAGATCATCTTGGGGTTGAACATTGGCATGATGAAGCCGACAACATTATTATCAAAATTCCAGGACGTACTAGCGAAGGAGCCATTGCCGTCACGGCCCACAAAGACGAGATTGGTGCATTAGTTAAAGGGATTGAATCAGAAGGCAGGCTACAGGTGAGACGTTTGGGTGGGGCCTATCCCTGGGTTTATGGAGAAGGCGTTGTAGACCTCCTAGGCGATCGAAAAACCATATCGGGCATTCTGAGCTTTGGTTCGCGTCATGTATCCCATGAGTCTCCTCAAAAATCTCAACAAGACGGCAAAGCGGTTTGTTGGGAGAGTGCTTGGGTCGAAACTAAGCTCTCGACGTCAGAGTTAGTGCAGGCTGGCATTCGACCTGGCACCCGCATGGTGGTAGGTAAACATCGCAAACGCCCGTTTCGTTTAGGGGATCATATTGCCAGCTACACCTTAGACAACAAGGCATCAGTCGCTATTTTGCTGGGTCTAGCAGAACAGGTGAAAAATCCTCCGGTGGACGTTTATTTGGTGGCTTCGGCAAAAGAAGAGGTGGGTGCGATTGGGGCCTTGTATTTTAGCCAACGACAGAAACTGAGTCGACTGATTGCCTTAGAAATTTGTCCACTTTCTAAGGAATATCCAATTGTGGATGGACCCAGGCCGGTATTATTTGCCCAAGATAGCTACGGTCTCTATGATGAGTTACTCAATCAAGAGATTCTCTCAGCAGCGTCTGCGATCGGGATATCCCTGCAGCAAGCAGTGGTCTCTCAATTTGGCAGTGATGCGTCGATTGCGATGAAGTTTGGCCATGTGCCACGGGGGGCTTGCCTGAGTTTTCCGACGCAGAATACCCATGGATATGAGATTGCCGATTTGGGTGCGATCTCAAATTGCCTCTCCGTCCTCACCCAGTACCTCAACAACGGTATCACTATAGACTCACTGTCCTAAACTACAGTCCGTAAACCTGCTCAGACACTGGCCCCCTTGAGACAACAATCTACTCCATATCCTAGGCCCACACCAT